>CAZSZS010000136.1:0-14092 GCA_964611275.1 uncultured Eubacteriales bacterium | reverse complement strand
AAAAGCAGGATCTCTTCAATTCTAGATAGAAATGTCATTTTTCATCCTCGTATGTTTTTTTAGAATGGTTCTCATTAAACTATTCCACTTAATAAATACTGAAAATCAAAAAAAAAGTTGCAACGCAGTCGTTCAGAATCGTAATAAACCGCATCCCGTCAATGCTTCCAAGAGCTCCTTTAGGGACCAGTGCCACTTCAGAAATAGCCGGGAGCGAAAAATCAGAAAAATTATAGTGACCGCTTCCCTCAATGACCATGAGATAGGCAGCTCCCTGGGCACGCTGAAATAGATTAATATTCGGGGTTTTATTGGGTGCCTGCAGATTATCGTGATGCATGAATAAAAAGGGTTTATCAATGTTTTTGTCGATCATATCCCCGACCTGCAAACCGTCCATGTTGATACCAGCGGTTATCCTTGCATCACTCAAGCAGGCCTGACCCGAGGCTGCCCCTCCGAATGAATAGCCGATCACTCCAATATGCTTTAAGTCCAGTTTATTTTGAAAATTTCCCTGCTTTCTGTTGAGTCTATCAAATTGATCAATGACAAAGCTGATGTCATCTGCCCAGATGCCAATGCTTTCCAGCATCTTTGGCCGGGATTTCATTATTTCCCGAAACAGGGAATCGAGTTTACCGGGATCCAAAGTCTGAGTGAGGGCGCGTTCCAGGTGGATTGCTTTCTGGCGTTCTAAGTTCCTTAGTTTTAGTTCTGGATTCAAAGAATCGAACCGCACAAGGGTGCCGTCTGGTTTTATCACACTGTTGGTTTCAAAAGAATGCCCGATACTTACCGCAAAGTAACCGTGGCTGGCCAGTTCCTCCATCAATATGGTGCTCTGGTTCATTCCCTCCCAGTAACCGTGTGAGTACAGCACTAAAGGAAAAGGAACAGGTATTTCTGCCATCGGAGCGTTTCTAAATGAGTGAGTCTTGACACTTGATAAGCGTTGGTTCATCTTTTCGAAAGCTGAACGGATCTCATCGGAGATCCCCTGTCCAGGGAGAAAGGCGTCGTGTTCAATATACGGGCAGGGTTTATCAGGCTTTTCTATCGCCGCAGGGTACCAGACTCTCACAGCTATTTCACGGAAATCATCTGGATTTTCAGTAAAGGTCTCTGTTCTATGGAAATCCGTGAAAGAGAACCAAGTGGTCCCAACCTCAAAAGGCCCTGTAGGTTCCGGAAGTTCATAGGAAGACTCACCTTTATGGGAACAGGAAAAACAAACAATTATTGGAAGTACGAGAAAAATTATCAAAAAACGCTTCGCGGTCATTATAGTTTCCTTTATCCAGGATTTGATCCCTTAAAAATATAACGGATAAAACAAATAAAAGGAAATAAAACTGTCTTTTTAACCTTTCTTGACTTGAATAGGAATGGAAAGAGGTTTGTTTCCTGTTTGTGAAAACCAAGTCACTCCTTCACACACCAGATCAACAGCTAGGATATAGTGTCCTGATGAATCCGGTGGTTCTATGGAAACAGAAACAGTGGTTTTCTCTCCTGAATGAATATCTTTGGTAAAAGCGGTTCTTTTTCCATCATGAATCAGTGTTTTCCCTGAAAAGTCCTGCCAGTGGTAGCTTATGAAAACCGGGCGTTTGGTATCCCTGGAAGACCACTTCATAAATCCGGTATTTTGAAGCGTGACCTGAACCTGAAAGAGCTCCGAGGAAAGAACAGCTTTTTCAACTCCAGAGTGAGTGATGTATGTGACCTGATAGGGAGCCTGAACCCTTGAAGGACTGGATCTTTCGATTTTTGGCCTTGAAGGAGGTTTGCGAAGCTTGTGCTTGGCGCCTTTTCGCGCGCATATCACCCAATGTTTAGCCCAGAAATCAAGGCGGTTTTGATAAAGATAATCATCCATATCCCTGTAGATCTGATAAGCCCACTCTCCAAATAGCTCACGGATAGGTCCCTTGCCACCAGAACCCGGCGGATACTCATCCAATCCTGAGATTGTCCCGCGCAGTTTGAGACCATATCCTTTGAAAATATGTTTGAAATCCTGAAGAGAATAGCGGTTCTCAACCGCAGCTCCTTTCAAATTTCTGACTGAATGAGTTCGGACTGAAAGTTCATTTTCATCCATAGCAAAGGCAAGCCTTTTCTGGATTTTATCCAGTTCAAAAATCATCCAATCCAGATCCAGAGTCTTATCCCAACTTCCCTTCCAGTCCCCTTTAGGCTCAATCAATAAAAACAGGCTGGTGAATTTCCCCATTCTTCTTATGAAACTCTTTGGCTTTTCCAAATGATGAAAAGCATCAAACATCATGACCGCATCTACCGGCTGGTGTGGAACATAAGTTTCCGCCTTTGCTACCTGAAAAGAAATATTATCCAACTTGAGAAAACCAGCATGCTTTTTGGCTTTATCAATACCTGCAGAACTATGGTCCACCCCAAAAAAAGAAACTTTCGGGAATCGATGGGCTAGTTCACATGTGATCTCGCCGGTCCCACACCCCACATCAAGAACTCTTTGAGAATCCTGAATATACGGAGATACGAGATCTGCAAACCGCCTGATGGTGATGTTGCCTGTGTAACTGGAACGAAAAGGCTGTTGAACTGAAGACCCAAAAGCATCATCATGATATTCGCGGTCTTTTTCCGCTGACCAATTTTTCAGTAAAAAGCGGATTTTATGGAGTCCTTTTCGCCACCAGAACATGTTTTCTCCAGATCTCCTCTATGATTTATAATCTATCCTAATCCCTCTCTTTGGAAAAATCAAAATGTTTTATCAAGCAATCCAAGGAAGCTTCTGCGCGGAGAAAATGATATTTTTTAATATCTTGTTGATTTATCAAAATGGAGATATTAATGTATTTATAGTGTTCTTATTAGAGGAAAAAAGGAGGCAAAATAAAATGCGCAGGAACATTTGTATTTTTCTTGCTTTGATATTTTTACTTCCCGGCATACTGATCGGAGCCAAAGGTTCCTTCACCTTGGAACAAGTTCTGAGTTCTCCTTATCCCTGGGATTTGGTCTCAGCCAAAAAAGCTGACCGGATTGCCTGGGTGTTCAATTCCCAAGGAGCCAGGAATGTTTGGACTGCAGCAGCTCCTGATTTTAAACCTGTCAATCTGACCGGATTCGCCCGTGATGAAGTCTTCGAGATCCCGGAGGTCCGTATCACGAACGACGGCAAGACCGTTGTTTTTGTAAAAGGAGGACGGCCTAACAGCGAAGGATGGGTAACCAATTCCGACAGCGATCCGGCTGCAAGGGAACAAGCTGTCTGGGCGGTTCGAACCGATACTCATTTCATGTGGAAGCTTGCTCTGGGAAGCAATCCTGTTCTCTCTGCTGACGGACAATGGGCTTTGCTGGTCAATGACGGACTGATCTATCGAGTGTCACTGTCCCCTCCTTCAGATCCCAGTGAAATACCGGAACTTGAGTTGATGTTTAATGCCGCCGGTTCCAACGGATCCCCCCAATGGTCTCCTGACTGTACCAGGATTGCTTTTGTTTCCAGACGGAATGACCACAGTCTTATCGGAATTTACAATATAGCCAAACGAAAAATCCTGTGGATCGCTCCCTGTGTTGATAGGGACAGCAATCCCAGCTGGTCTGCCGACGGTCAGAAAATTGCCTTTATCCGCAGACCAGGACTGCAGTATGGTGCCTCTCCCCGTTTCCGATACAGAGGACCTGCTGACCTTGAGATCTGGATTGCGGATGCAAACAAAGGAACGGCCCGTAAAACATGGTCTTCTCCCAAAGAAGAACCTCTTTTTTATTCTTTCCGTAATTTTGAACTGACGGCCAATGACAGAATCCTTTTTACAGCGGAAAATGAAGAATGGAATCATGTGTACTCTCTTCCCATCTCAGGAGGGGAACCTGTTGATCTCACACCCGGGGAAGGATTTGTGGAGCATTTGGGGCTCAGCCCTGACGGAATGACTCTCTTTTTCAGCAGCAACCGAGCTGATATCCATGGACGACATATCTGGAAGGTTCCCACTTCAGGAGGAAAAGTGATCCAACTAACCAAAAAAGACACCATCGGAACCTATCCCGCAGCGCTCGGGTCCGGAAATAAAGTCGCTTTTCTCTATGCCACAGCTTCGCATCCCACTTCCATTGCTGTGGTTCCTGCCAATGGGGGGAGAATCGATGTCATTGCCCCTGAGGAGCTTCCAGAAGAATTCCCCATGAATGATTTGGTGATTCCCGAACTGGTGATTGTCAAGTCTCCTGACGGGCTGGATATTCCCTGTCAGCTGTTTCTTCCCAAAGGTGCGAAACCAGGGGATAACCGACCAGGTGTGGTTTACACCCATGGAGGTCCTATCCGCCAGATGCTTTTGGGCTGGCATTATATGGAGTTTTATTCAGAAGCATACGGAATCAACCAGTATTTTGCCAACAAGGGGTATGTGGTGCTATCTATTAATTACCGCAGCGGAATAGGCTACGGACGCTCGTTCCGGGAAGCTGATAACACCGGCATGCAGGGTGCTGCTGAATACCAAGATGTCCTGGCCGGAGCAAAATACCTTCAGGACCGGCCCGAAGTCGACCCGAATAGAATCGGTAAATGGGGTCTTTCTTACGGAGGACTTTTAACAGCCATGGCCTTAGCCAGAAATTCAGATATATTCAAAGTGGGCGTAGACATGGCTGGTGTGCACGATTGGTCACAACTGCGGGGCAGAATCGATGAAAAAATGCGCAAAACAGCAAGGGAATCATCTCCAGTGGCAAATATTGAAACCTGGACCTCTCCGGTTCTTTTTATTCATGGAGATGATGACCGTAACGTGCCCTTCCAACAGACAACTGATATTGTGCAAAAGCTAAGAGCTAAAGGAGATGTCCATATTGAGCTTATGATCGCTCCTGATGAACCCCATGAATTCCTTCTGCACAAAAACAGGATGGAGGCGTACAACCGCACCTTTGAATTCATCAATCGTTTTATTGGAAAATAGCTACGTGATTAAAAACGGGCCAGTTCTTTCTGGTTTTTCTGTATGGACTTATTTTTTTTAACGGCCGGGATCACTTCTCTTCTTCCTGCTTCTCTTCTCCGGAGTCCTCAAGGACTTTGCCGTCAGGCGCCAATGTGATTTCGACTTCTTCCATATCAGCGGTTTCAAGAGTCACTTCATATCCTTCCAAAACATCCTCACCATCTTTGACCGCGGTGATCTCCATGACCTCCTTAATGGATGAATCAGGGTATTTTGTGTCAATAGCATTTTGGACCGCTTCAGGAAGGTTCTGCGCCTCGATCTCTTTCTCCCAGTTGTAGATAGTGCCGTCTTCTTTGATATCTGCCTCAAACTTCATATCCTCTTGTTTGAATTCAATATCATAGACAACCATATCCTCTTCTTGCTCTTTGGCCCATTTCTGGATTTCTGCCTCAGGAAATTTAGCCATCAAGCCATCCATTATGGCCTGAGGGAGTTCATTCATTGCTGCCTCTTCCTCAGGTTTTTCTTGAACAGTTGCCTCTTTCCCCTGCTTTTTACAGCTGAAGCTAAATAAAAGCAGAAGCATTAGTGGAAAAACAGCTAACAGTCTCCATGACTTTTTCATTTTCTTTCTCCTCACTCGCACATTATTTTTATTTTAATATTATAGCACCATCAGACTAAAAACAATAACGCTGATATTCAGTCTTTTGCTTTCCTGAATAACCGCACAAGAAGCAAATAAACAGCCGGTGTAGCCACGAGGGAAAGGAAGACCGATATAAACAGAGCTCCAATAACAGCGATAGCCAGTGGTTTCAGCATATCTGCCCCTGAGCCTATACCGTAAGCTAGAGGTAACATTCCGATGGCTGTTGTCATGGACGTCATCAAAACAGGGCGCAATCGGCGTCGGCCCGAATGAACCAGCGCATCCTCCAGTGAAATTTTTTCAGTATGTAAGACCTTAACAAAATCCAGCATTAAAATTCCATTCTTCGCCACAATCCCGATACCCATAATCGCTCCGAGAAATGAAACCACGTTAAGCGAGATCCCAGTAAGCCTCAGAGCAAGGATTGTTCCGAACATAGCCAGTATCGAGCCAAAAACGATGGATACAGGTTCGTAAAAGGAACCAAATTCAAGCAGCAGCAAGGTAAAGACCAAAAAGATTGCCATAAGCAGCACAATCAAGAGGTTATGGAAAGATTTCTGCTGTTGTTCGTAGAGTCCGCCGTACTCGATTGTCCCCGGAGGAATGGATTTATCTTTGCTCAGTATGTCGCTGATCTCGCGCATCGCACTCCCCATGTCCCGACCTTCGAGACGCGCCGTTACAGCGACATCCTGACGTTGGTCTTCACGCCTAAGCTCGAGCTTTCCCGGTTCTTCGACAACATCCGCCACTTGTGACAGCTTGATAATCGAGCCTTCTGGAGTTTGCAGAGGCATTTCTCTCAGCATAGCCAGCCGACCAAGCCTCCCTGGGTCTACCTTCACCCTGATATCCACTATCCGATCACCTTCAAGCACCCAGGAAGCTCTCTGCCCCAACATGGCAGTATTGAGTGCCTGGGCAATATCATCAGCCGTCAGTCCGAATCGCTGCGCATCAATCGTGCGCACATGGAAGCTTATGGTAGGTCCAGTATAAACTAGCCCGTTAAACGTGTCCACAATACCATGGACCTTTTTCAACTGAGCTTCAACCTCGGGCGCTTTTTTCTTGAGCCATTCTGTGTCAGTCGAAAACAGTTTCACTTCAACAGGCTGAGGTGCCCACATCAGGTCTCCGATCAGGTCGCTTAAAATACCGGGAAATTCCCAATTCAAGCCTGGCAATTCTCTGTTAAATCTCCTCCGTAATTCGGAGATCACATCCTCGGTTTTGCGTTTACGCCGTCTTTTCAGTTTGACAAGAAAATCCCCTGTATTCGGCTCGGCAATGGCCAGAGCGAGCCTTGCTCCTGTTCGACGTGAATAGCTTTCGACTTCTGGAACCGATCTCAAAATCATCTCTGCCTGCAAAAGCTGGCGATTTGTCTCTGAGAGACTTGTCCCCGGCGGAGTGAAATAATCAATCACGAATCCGCCCTCATCCATCGGAGGCAGGAATTCGCTGTCGAGCCGGCTATAAATCAAAATACCGACTAGAAACACAAGGCCACAAACGCCCAAAGTGAGCCAGCGATGCCGGAGAGCAGGACGAACAACTGCTTCATAGATCCGAATCAGACGGCGGAGCAAAAAGCCGCCCTGTTCGGTGAACGGCTTGGGTTTTACTCCTATACGGGGACGAATGAACCAGGCTGCTAGCGATGGAGTCAACGTGACTGCCAAGATAAGTGATGTGAGCAGAGATACGACCATAGTCAAAGCAAGGGCACGGAAGAATACCCCG
Source organism: uncultured Eubacteriales bacterium (assembly GCA_964611275.1). Lineage (GTDB taxonomy): Bacteria > Acidobacteriota > Aminicenantia > Aminicenantales > Aminicenantaceae > WJMT01. Next base: position 6,730 of record CAZSZS010000136.1, on the reverse strand, counting down.
GTGATTCCGAGAAGAAAGGCCAAAGGGATAAGGACAACGACTGGTGTTAGAGTCGAGCCGATAAGCGGCCGGAAGATCTCTCTTATTCCTTCGCGGATAGCTTCGAGTCTGCCTAAACCTTCTATGAATTTCGTGTGGATTGCTTCCACCACTACGATCGCATCATCGATGACGATGCCTATGGCTGCCGCAATGCCTCCCAGCGTCATCAGATTGAATGTGAGTCCCGTCATTTTCATAGACACGAGAGTGATCAATACGGTTACTGGAATCACGATAGCCGCAACAAGCGTTGCTCCCCAATTTTTTAAAAAAGCAAAAAGAACGAACACGGATAGAAAAAGACCGAAAATGATAGCTTCCCAAACTCCTTCGACAGAAGTTCTCACAATTTCAGATTGGTCATAAAAAAAAGCAAGTTTTAAATCCGGAGCCAGTTCATTCCTCAATTCTTTGATCTGTCTATTAAGCTCGGCAGCGATGTCCAGCGTGCTGCCATTGGGCTGGCTGCGGATATTGAGCAGAACAGCATTCTCTCCGTCAGCGGTGACGATATTGAAAACAGGTTCCGGACCGCGTATGACTTTAGCTATATCCCTGATTCGGAAAGGATGTCCGTCTTCTGTTTTAATGACGAAATTTTCAATGTCCTGGATCGAATGGACTCTCCCATCCACGACAGTCAGGTAAAGGGTGTGGTTTTCTTCATGCATGCCGGCCGAAGCCACAAAATTATTAGCGATTAAGGAGTCTGTGATCTGAGAGAGAGTAAGATGAGCTGCGTTCAAAGAGAGGGGATCTACAACGATGTGGTATTCGGGCGTACGGCCGCCGACAAGGTCGACGCGGGCAACCCCGGGAATCCGGAGGAAGCGCAGCTTAAGGTTGTATCGAGCTATCTCCCACAGCTCAGTGATATTGCGCTTCTCGCTTGTGAGGCTGACTCCTACGATAGGAAAAGCCGAGAATGTCAACCGGAAGATTGTCGCTGTGGCTGTGGCTGGAAGTGTACTACGGATTTGGGCCAGGCGGCTGAGCACGAAGAGTTCAGATTCGATCATATCCACCTTCCAGGTAAAAAATACGTTGATCTCTGATGAGCCGCGCCCCGTTGCCGATCGGATGGTCACGACTCCCCGAATATCTTTCATCGCTTCTTCAATAGGCCTTGTGATAGTGGCCATCATTTCAGCAGCGGGCATGACACCATTGTCGACAAGGATAACGACCCGAGGAAAATTTGTTTGAGGAAAAACAGATGATGGAATGTTGAATGCTGAATAAATACCAGCCAGGCATAACGCGATACAGACAAAGGCGATAAAAAGGGTATGGCGTGTAGCGAAAGTGCCCACAATATGATTTCTATTCATCTCTTCACTCTATGATGTGGATTTTTGTTACGGAAGGAAGGCTGTAGGCTTCCTCAGTGACAATAATCATTCCCTCAATCAAGCCTTCTCCTTTGACCTCGACGAGGCCGTACTCGCGGAAGCCTGCATATACAGGAATCCGGACAGCCTCATCACCTCGGACAACCATTATCCAGCTGCCTTCCTCTTCGCTGCTTATGAGGCTATCTTCCGGGACAACCAGGCAGTCCTTGTGTTCGCCACAGATGATCTTGATATTTAGAAAACGACCCGGATAAAATCCGATGGAAGCCGGAATGGATGCCCGGATCGATAGAGTATCCGTCTTTGGATTAATATTTTTACTGATGAAAACCAAAGTGCCTTTGGTGGAAACATCCGAACCGAGTTCAACAGGCTGGCCTAACTTCAATAAAGAGGCTTCTCGGCTAGGAATGTCAGCAGCCACTACCAGGCGGTCAAGGTCGATAATTTCAGCCAAGTTCGCATTCGTTTCAACAGTTTGACCTAGTTCCGCATTGAGCTTGACCAGCGTTCCTGTCAGGGGAGCCTGGGTCTGAAGAAGTGAAAGCTGAGTTTGAGCTGCAGAAAGCTCGCTCTGGGCAATGTTTAATTGGTTTTCTGCCTCTTGAAATGACTTCAGGGATGTCCCCTCCCCTTCAAGAAGTTTTTTCTGACGCTCATATGTCTGTTTAGCAAACTTCAGCTTTTTTTTAGCTTCAAGGAGTGCGACCTCGGCAACGCGGCTGTCCAGACGAAATAATATATCCCCTTTCGAAACTTTCTGGCCTTCCACACAATTAATCTGGACAAGGATACCTCCTATAGGGGAACCGATGAATGCTGCGGCAGGCGGTCTGTCATCTGAGGCAGGCTCAGGCACCACTCTCCCGTAGGCCGTAACATTACGGTGAAGCGTTGCGCGAATGATTTTACTGACATGGACAGCCACATCCGTAGTTATCTCTACCCCTTCTTCTGGAGTATTAGATTTTATGATTGTTATGAAAATGACGACAACCAACGCAACCACAATTATTATCAAACTTGCTAGTACCCATCTTTTGCTCATTCTTTTGCTCCTTTGCCAATATGGAAATTATTTTCAACGCTCTATAGCCACATTCATTAAGATCGACCTCGCATGGACATGCATCCCTCAGATAACTTTGTTTTTACTCAATATCTTTCACGGCGAAAATGCCTCGACTCTGTTGAATCCAATCTCCTTGCCACTAAATCACTCATATTCATTGGGGACGAAAGAAAGCACTCATTTTAAAAAACCTCATTAATAATAAGCAAAATTGTTTTAGAAAGCAATATTTCCGAGAGGGCTGCTTAAAAAAGCGTTATTTTTTGGTTATATCTGGTCAAAAAAGCTCTCCTATCCGTGGATTCTTTGTTGACCTGACCTGTTTTTTATATGTATAACTAGTAACGAAATGCAAAAAATGGAGGGAACAATGAAAGTAATGATTAGTATTTTGATGGTCTTTTTATGTTTTTCCTTTATCTTGGCTCAGGAGAAAGTGAGTGTCAAAGCTAGTTCAGATGAAATTTCGGAAGGACTGGACCTCGAAGCAGTAGCAGAATTATTTAAAGATTCAGCAGATCTGGAGGAATTCGAACAATCATTGAATGATCCTGATATAGGTATTAATAATCTTGATCTGGATGAAAATGGCGAAGTGGATTTTATCCGCATATTGGAAGAGGCTGACGATGATGTACACTTGATTATTCTACAGGCTATTCTGGGAGAAGATGAATTTCAGGATGTGGCAACCATTGAAATTGAGCAAAGCGATGATGAATCCTATAATATGCAGATTCACGGCAATGAAGATATTTATGGTCCTGATTACTACTTAACACCTGTTGATATACATATTTATTCCTGGCCTATCATTAAAAGGATATATCTTCCCGGCTATCATCCCTATCGTTCACTCTATTACTGGGGAAGATATCCCATCTGGTGGAAACGGTACCGTCCAATACTCGCACATGTTTATAGACCGCGAATCAAGAAATATACCGTAAGAGCCTCCTTTGTTATTGCCCGAAATAGCAGAATGAGATATATTCACCGAATAAAATACAAGGCAAGAAGAGCAAGGGTTATCACAAGAAGAAAAATACGACATAAAAGAAGAAGATAAAGGGGAAATAATAAGGACAGGAGAAATCATGCATTTCCCATCTATGTCCCGGCGTTCGTTCATGAAGTCTCTCGGTATAGCCGCGGCTGCGGCTGTGGTCCCTGTCAAGCTCGGGGCCACGGAAAAGAAGCTCCCCAATATTGTCCTGATTTATGCTGACGATCTCGGCTACGGCGATGTCAGCTGCTACGGGGCGACAAAGTTTAAAACACCCAACATCGACCGTCTCGCTTCTCTAGGGCTGCGCTTTACGAACGCCCACTCCCCTTCAGCGACCTGCACTCCCTCTCGGTATGCTATGTTGACAGGCGAGTATGCCTGGCGGCAGGAAGGAACAGGTGTGGCGCCGGGCGATGCCCGAATGATCATCCAGCCAGGCCGGACAACGCTGCCTTTCATGCTCCAAGAAGCCAGCTATACAACGGGCGTTGTCGGCAAGTGGCATCTCGGCCTGGGAGCTGAGAATCAAGAGCTGAACTGGAACGGAGATATCAAACCCGGCCCTCTGGATATTGGATTTGATTACTGTTTCCTTATTCCCGCCACGGGCGACCGTGTGCCTTGTGTGTATGTGGAGAATCGCCGGGTCGTCGGATTGGACCCGAACGATCCCATCCGGATCAGTTACGGTGAACCGATCGGAGATGAGCCGACGGGTAAAGACCATCCCGAACTGCTCAAAATGCACCCCAGCCACGGGCACAACCAGACGATTGTCAACGGTATAAGCCGGATCGGCTACATGAGCGGGGGCAAGATGGCCCGATGGGTGGATGAGGACATGGCTGACACTATCATCGGAAAAGCAAAGGACTTTATCGAAAAAAACAAAAAAAAGCGATTCTTCTTGTACTTCTCAACTCATGACATTCATGTTCCCCGTGTGCCTCACCCCCGGTTCATCGGCAAGAGCGGACTTGGTCCCCGCGGAGATGCCATTCTGCAGTTCGACTGGTGCGTTGGCGAGATTGTCAAGACCCTGGACCGTTTGAACCTTACGGAAAATACGCTTCTGATCTTTACCAGCGATAACGGTCCTGTTGTGGATGACGGCTACAGGGACCAGGCCGTAGAGAAACTCAGCGGGCACAGACCATCCGGGCCCCTGCGGGGGGGTAAGTACAGCGCGTTTGATGCTGGCACGCGCGTACCTTTTATCGTCCGCTGGCCCGACCGAGTTAAGCCGGGTGAATCGGACGCTTTGATGTGTCAGATTGATTTTCTCGCCTCTCTAACCTCACTCACCGGCCTGAAACTCGATGCTAACGATGCGCCGGATAGTTTCGATGTCTTTTCTGCATTAACCGGCAGATCGCCTATAGGCAGAGACCACCTTGTCGAGCACGCGGGTACGCTTTCATTGATCAAGGGACACTGGAAGTATATCGAACCGAGCGATGGAGCCAAAATCGCCCGGGATGTAAACATCGAACTTGGCAACGACCCTGAGCCGCAGCTTTATGATCTCAAAAATGACCTTGGTGAAAGGCATAACCTTGCGGCCCAACATCCGGAGATCGTAAAAGAACTGGCCTCTCTGCTTGAAAAAATCAGAAGCAAACGCAGCAGCCGACCCCACCGGTAATCCTTATAAATAAAAAATTTGACAAAAAAAAAGAAAAGATGTAGATTATGACCGACTAGTCGGTCATATATAAAGTAAAGAAAAATGCCCATTCCTGTGGATAAGAAAGAAAAAAGAGAGAAAATCCTCAACGCTGCCATTCAAGTTTTTTCCAAAAAAGGATTAAAGGACACTAAAATTTCTGATATCGCAGAAACAGCCGGCATAGGAAAAGGCACTGTTTATGAATATTTCAAAAGCAAAAATGAGGTTTTTGCAGCCACCTTCCATTTTTTTATGGAAAGGTTTGAGGAAGTCATATCCCGCCGGCTCTTCCGCATCCATGACCCGCTTGAAAAAATTCGGGCTTATTTCTCTGCATGGTCAGAGATGCTGGAAGGAGATTATCTCGACTATCTGGAGATTATTCTTGATTTTTGGGCTCATGGAATAAGACAAAGAGATAAAGCCTGGGTCATTGACCTCAATAAACTGTATTCTGAAAATAGAAAAATTCTGGATAACCTCCTCTCCGAGTGCATAACTCTGGGTGAAATCAAACCGGTGGACACAAAGGTCGCTGCATCCATCATGCTCGGAGCGCTGGATGGCTTGCTCATTCAGTGGATTATGAATCGTGATCTCTTTAAAATGCGAGAAGCTACAGAGCTTCTTGTCGAAACAATGATCAAAGGGCTTAAAAATGAAAAATAAAAATTTCTTATTTATCTGACTGACCAGTCGGTCAGATAAGAAAAAAAGGAGTCATATTATGCCAAAAAAAATAATGCTTGGCTTTTCCATATTTATTCTTGTTTCCGGACTGTACAGTCAAGAGCTAACAGGAGAAAAAATCATCCAGAAGGTCAATGATTTGATCAATGTCGAGACCAGTTATTCCAAATCAAAAATGACCATCACAACGACATCCGGCCAAAAAAGAACTTTTATCTCCGAATCCTGGACCAAAGACAAGGGAGAAAAAAGTTTGATCCGGTACCTCAAACCAGTCCGGGTCAAAGACCAGGCGGTTCTGATGCTGAACAATGCAGACGATATCTGGATGTTTTTTCCCCGCACCCAAAGGGTCCGCAAACTGGCCACCCATGCTAAAAAGCAGAAAATGCAGGGAAGTGATTTTTCCTATGAAGACATGGGTGGAGGCGGTGAATTTAGAGAAGACTTTGAAGCCAGAAGACTTGAAGATGAGAAAAAAAATGACTATGACTGCTACAAGGTCGAACTCACCCGGAAGCCGGGAAGCGATATCTCCTACTCCCGGCTTCTTATATGGGTCATTAAGGAAAATTTTTATCCTATCGTCATTGAGTATTTTGATGAAAAAGATCCAACCTATCTACAAAAAACCCTGACCCAGAGTGATATTGAGGAGATCGACGGGATCCCCACGGCAAAAAAAATGGTTATGCAGAATCTGAATGACCAGACCCAGACGGTTATGGAAGTACTGGAAATCGAATACGATATGGAATTGGATGACCGGATGTTTACGGAAAGGAACCTGAAAAGATGAAAAAAAAGGCTTTTTTTATTTGTGCCGCCATGCTCATCCTCCTCTCCATAACGCCCGAAGCCAGGGGTGATGTGGACCTTTTCGGCTACTATGA
>CAZSZS010000135.1:0-4537 GCA_964611275.1 uncultured Eubacteriales bacterium | reverse complement strand
ATGGTAAAAAAATGGCGATTAAAATAAAAATAGAAACAAGAAAATAATAGATGTTACATTTTAGGAGGATCTTGAACAACGTAAAGGAGAAAGTCATAATAAATAAAGGTATCGCCATTTTTTTATGAATAAGGCAGGAGAGATGGGTTATACGGTAATAGAAAAGATCATACAAAAGCACGCCCAACAGGAAATCCGGCCGGGACGCATTGTGTGGATGACACTGGATGTGCGCTCGGCCCGGGATTTCGGGGGCCCTAATGTGGTAAAGAATTTCCGGAGAGAGTACGGAGATCAGCCTGTTGCAGACAGCAAGAAAACCTTTTTTACGTTCGACCTTTCCGTACCGGCCTGTTCTCTGAAGTATGCGGACAGCCAGCAGATATGCAGGGAATTCGCCAGGCAGAAAGGGATAAAGGTGTATGATGTGGATGGAGGGATCGGCTCTCATATTCTGATAGAAAAAGGGCATGCCACATCCGGCAGCACGGTGGTGGGCACGGACAGCCACATGAACATTCTCGGCGCTGTGGGGAGTTTCGGCCAGGGAATGGGAGATGTGGATATCACCTTTGCGTTTAAGACCGGAAAGACCTGGTTCGAGGTGCCGCAGACCATAAAAGTGGTTCTCAAGGGAGAGTTCAAAGCCCCTACTTCAGCCAAAGACCTGACATTGTTCATCATCAGCAAACTGGGGACCAGAGAAGCGGCGCTCAAAGCCGTGGAATTCTACGGGGAACCGGTCGAAAAGCTTTCTCTTGCCGGACGCATCACTCTCTGCTCCATGGTGACGGAGATGGCGGGGATCGTGGGCTTTATCCCTGAAGCCAGTGATAGGTTCCTGAAGGAGATCCGGGATCTATCCGGAGTCGAATACAGGCCTCTTACTGCAGATCCGGATGCCCGCTATGCCGAGGAGATCGAGATCGACGTATCCGGACTCACTCCCAAAGCGGCCGCTCCTTTCCAGCCCACCAATGTCAGGGATGTCAAAGACCTGAGCCATGTGTCCATTGATTCCGGATTTATCGGCTCCTGCACCAACGGGCGCACCGAAGACCTGAAAGCAGCGGCTGATGTGCTCAGGGGCCGAAAGGTCAAGGAAGGCGTGAACCTAAAGATCGTTCCTGCGACCCGAAGGGTTTATTCGGAAATTCTGAAACAGGGGATTCTGGATGATCTGTTTGAGAGCGGAGCTGTGCTGAGCAATCCGGGATGCGGGGGATGCGCTGAAGGCCATATCGGGCTGACCGGAGAAGGGGAAACGCAGATCAGCACTGGGAATCGAAACTTTGCCGGAAAACAGGGCAAGGGGAATAATTACCTGGCAAGTCCCCAGGTGGTGGCGGCCTCCTGTGTGCTGGGAAGAATAGCCGGTCCGGAGGATCTTTAAATGAGTGAATTCACATTCAAAGGAAGGCTGTGGGTTCTCAAAGACGATAAAGGAAATCTGATAGAGGATATTGATACGGATCAGATCTATCATAACGCCTATCTTCATATAACCGAAATTTCAGAGATGGGCCGCTATGCTCTGGGGAATCTGGAAGGATGGAGGGATTTTCCCTCCAAAGCCAGACCGGGGGATATCATCGCGGCGGGCCGGAATTTCGGCGCCGGCTCCTCCAGACAGCAGGCTGTGGACTGCTTTGCGGCTCTGAAGACAAGTCTCATCCTTGCGCCCTCGTTTGGGGCCATATATTTCAGAAATGCGGTGAATTCCGGCTTTCCTGTTCTGAAGTGTGCGAAGCTGGAGACACTAGCCGAAAAAGAGAAGATCAAGACAGGAGACCGTGTGGAGATCGACATCGGAACAGGGGAAGTGCGAAATACTTCCACCGGAGAATCATTTGAAGCGGAGCCTCTGAGCTCTGTACAGAGGCAGATCTATGAGGCCGGCGGATTGTTCGCCTTTGGCAAAAGCATGGAGGAGAGATAGAGAAGTGCTTATTCTTGCAGTGGATACCACGTCCTTTGCCGGATCGGTGGCTCTTCTTAAAGGAAAAGAACTGGCAGGGGAAATCAATTCGGAATCTTTCCTGACCCATTCCGAAAGGCTTCTTCCTGCTGTTGATCTGCTGCTCCGGTCAAAGGGATTAAAAATCAAGGATATAGACGGGTATGCCCTGGCTGTGGGCCCCGGCTCTTTTACAGGGATCCGGATAGGAATGAGCACTGTCAAGGCTCTGGCTCTTGTAACGGGAAAGCCTGTGGCTCCGGTCTCTAACCTAAAAGCCCTGGCCATGAAAATGAAAAATCCCTACAGCCGTCTTCTCTGTCCTATGATAGATGCGAAAAAAGAAGAGATCTATGCGGCTCTCTATGAGACGGATGGTCCGGATCTAAAGGAGATCATACCCCAGGGCTGTGTGAGCCCGGATCAATTTTTATCCGGACTCCCGTCCAACCGCCTTATCCATTTTATAGGAAGCGGATGCCGGGCATACAAAAAGAAGATATTCGATTATTTGAAAGACAAAGCCAGGTTTTCTTCGCGGAGTCTTTTTACCGCTTATGAGGTGGGCCTTCTGGGGCATGACCTTTTTATGCAAAAAAAAGGGATTGATTTCAGGGATTTAAAACCCCTTTATTTGAGAAAATCCCAGGCGGAGGAAAACAATTAGCAAACCACTGAGTTCAAGGTGTTCCTTTTATTTTCAAAGGATGAGAAGGGAGGACCTCCTGTCTGTCATGGACATAGAAAAAAAGTCGTTCTCCAATCCGTGGCATTTATCATCATTTGAAGGAGAGATCGAAAATTATGATATCTCGTTTCCGTATGTGATGATCCATCCTGAGACCGGCGAACTTATTGGATACATCATCTTCTGGCAGATAGGGGAGGAAGTCCAGATCAGCAATTTCGCTGTCCATCCGGATCACAGGGGGAAAGGTCTGGGGGGCTCGGTGTTGAGCCGGATGCTCAGTATCATTAAAGAACGGGGAGCCAGAGTGGTTGTTTTGGAAGTCAGGGAATCCAATAATTCGGCCCGGTTTTTGTATAAGAAATTCGGATTCGAAGAGGCGGGGATAAGAAAAAATTACTACAGCCGGCCGGATGAGGATGCGGTGGTGATGGTCAAGAAGATAAAGTGAAATGTTGGGATCGCTTCGTTCGCAATGACACTTGACTTAGCTTGTCATTGCGAACTCCCAAAGGGAGTGAAGCAATCTCATCCTTCTTGCTTTGTCGTTGCGAGCAAAGCGAAGCAATCCGATGACTTTTTATCCTAAGATGAATATCGTTGCGAGCAAAGCGAAGCAATCTTAAAGTTCATAGTACAAATCAATCCAATTTGGATTCATTTTATTTATGAGTTTGATTTTCTTAGCCCTTGAGCCTCCCTTTATCTTTTTTTCTCTTTTAATTGCTAAATGAACATCATTCATACATTCAAAATATACTAATTTATTTATATTGTACTTTTTAGTAAATCCATTTTTTATTTGAGATTTGTGCTGACAAACCCTTTTTATGAGATTATTTGTTATTCCTGTGTAAAGAACATTGTTGTTTTTATTGGTCAAAATATAAACGTAATACATTACATGAGATGACGTAAAAGTCTTATACGATTCTCATAATGACATGAATTAAAGGATGAGATTGCCGCACTCCCTAGCGGTCGTTCGCAATGACATTTTTTTTATTGAAATGATTGTGAGATTGCTTCGTCACTGCGTTCCTCGCAACAACATTCACAATATGACAAAAGAGGTCGTTGGATTGCTTCGCTTTCTGCGAAAGCTCGCAATGACATGTTGGATTGAGGGGGGTCAGTAGATGACTTCGAGGAGGCAGAGGCCTCTGGCCGGGGCCGTGGGTGTTAGGGGAGAGCGTTTTTTCTCCTTAAACAGCCGGTCGATCTGCTCCGGGGCTATTTTGCCTCTTCCTGCAGATAAAAGCGCTCCCGCCATGGTCCTTGCCATATAGATAAGAAATCCGTCAGCTTCGACCGTGTAAAAAATCATTTTTTCCTGTTTTTTGACCTCGGAACGCATCACGTTTTTGACGGGGTTGCGCAGCCGGTTGGAGGAAAAGGATGTGAAATCATCTTTTCTTATGAAAAGGGATGCGGCTTCCTGCATTTTCTTGATGTCCAGAGGCGCGGGGTGATAGAGAGCGTATCTTGTTTCAAACGGCGTTATATCAGGGGCGTTGTAAATACTGTACTGGTACATTTTTGATATAGCCTGTTTTCTGGCGTGGAAGTCATTATCCGCGGTTTCCACTTTAATGATCCGGATATCCGGAGGAAGATTTCCGTTTAAAGCGCGCAGCAGCTCGTCTTCCGGATAATCCAGGTCCGCTTTGAAGTGGGCGACCTGGGCAGCAGCATGGACTCCGGCATCTGTTCTTCCTGCGCCAATGAGCTTTATCCTTTTTGATTTAAAATGATACAGGGCATCTTCAATGGAACCCTGGATGGTCTTTTTGCGGGGCTGGATCTGCCATCCGTGATAGTCCGTGCCGTCATAGCATATGGTTATTTTAAAATTTTTTAACATTATTTTTCCAATTTGTTAATGCAGTCAG
>CAZSZS010000134.1:0-2464 GCA_964611275.1 uncultured Eubacteriales bacterium | reverse complement strand
GTGTTTTCTCTTTTCTGTGGGATTCTTGTTGACTGAACGTATTTTTTGTATGTATTATTAATGATGATGTTGCTTAATGGGTGGAAATTGATGAAACGGAGGAAAAATCAACAACAACAGAAAAACCAAATTCTTATCTTTGAAACACTTTAGAAGTGGAATCCGAGACTCAATCCATAGCCCAATCCCCCGAAATTTCCTCTGTTTTCAGGAATATCAATGATGGTTTGGGGATATTTCCGGAAATCTTGACTTCTCATTCAATTTTTCCAGATATCTCTTTTTTTCCTCCGAAGTTTTCCCCTCAAAAACAACAGATTCATCTATGCCTTTGATTGCGTTGATGTCTCCTCCGGTAACCGCTCCAAGAAGCCCAAATGCCAAGGCACCCATTTGCGCTTTTTCTTCGGCTGTATAAGTAAACAAGTTCCAAGAATTTTTTTTGTGTATATCATCCCCGCTGGCAAAACCAAGCAGGGCTCCGCCTGCTCCTCCGATAACAATGCCTAATCCGACTCCCCTGAAAAAATGACCCTTCTTAACTATTTTGATCTTCTGTATATCATCGACTTTGAGCGTTATCCCGAAACCATTAAGAGAACTCATCAAAATGATTTCATCATTTTTAACCCTCAATAATTCACCTCTGACAATCTCATTATTTTTCTGAACGACAACTTCTGGGCCGTGTTTTTTCTCTTTGCCCAAAGAGGTGCTCGCCAAACCAATAAAGATGACCACAAATATGAGAATCCCAATCCCCTGTCTTGCCTTATCATTCGTTGTTTTTTCCATTTTTATCCTCCTCATGTTTATTTCTGTTTCTAATTTAAGGTGAAGGGATTGAAAAGTTTTCAGGGAGGTGTTAATTGTATGTCAAAATTTTGTTAAGAATGGATACTTTGGGGCAAAAGAGCGAATAAGAAGAGGCATCCCTCATTCATATTGGATGGCATCTGCGATATTCTGGTTAGCGGCCAGCAAGGCCATACCAATGGCAGCGGCAGACAATTTAAAGTGCAGGCTGGTAAAGATTCGACAATCTAATTACATTGCCTATTTCGTTCGATAGAGGGATTGCTGAACGAAGTTGACTTTGAAATCAGGTTAAACCATAATATGAGAAAGAATTAGCTGGGGAAAGATACCCATGAATAAAGAAATTACTATTGATAAAAACAAGATTGAAGTGTTCTGTAAAAAACATCACATTCAACGATTTTCTATATTTGGATCTGCCCTTCGGCATGATTTTAATCCAGAAAGTGACATTGACGTGCTGGTGGATTTTGAGCCTGGGAATGTCCCGAGTTTATTTAAACTCTTTGAAATGGAGGAGGAACTATCAAAGATATTTGGGGAGAGAAAAGTCGATATCAGAACTCCTCAGGACTTGAGCCGCTATTTCCGGGATAAGGTTATGAAAGAGGCAGAGGTCCAATATGTACAAAGATGATGAAGTCAGGTTGAGACATATTCTAGATGCTGCACGCGAGGCTGTTGCTTTCTCAGAAGAACAAGACCGCAGAAGTCTTGAAGCTGACCGAAAGTTGAATTTGTCTTTGGTGCGACTTCTTGAAATTATTGGTGAAGCAGCAAAGGGTATCACGGATGATTTCCGTAGGGAACATCCTGAATTACCCTGGAAAAGTATGATGGGAATGAGAGATCGCCTTATTCATGGCTATTTTGATGTAAATCTTGATATCATATGGAAGACAGCAAAGAATGACTTGCCGCCTTTGATAGAGAAAATCGAAAAAATCCTGTCTGAATAGTGCTGTGAATTAGGGGGAGGCGGTTCATCACGGAAATGACAGCATCTAGCAAGGCCATACCAAGGGCTTCGGCAAACAATTTAAAGTACAAGCTGGTGCGGTAGTCATATCCTTTGAGCCAAAATGCCTATCTCTTTTTTCCGACTGAATTAAATCCTTGAGAGAGAAACTCATTCTGGACACCCCTCACCGACAGGTGGCCTTCACCATACCCAAGATGCTGCGGATATTCTTCAAATTCAACCGTTCCCTTCTCTCTGCTCTCTGTGTCTGCGGCAAAGAAGCACTTATAAAATACCTTAAGGCAACCACAAAAAAAGATCTCACTCCAGGCATCATTGCGGTAATCCAGTCATTCGGAAGCCGGATAAACTTTCATCCTCACCTCCAACCAAAATATTCTTCACTGGCGCCATTCAGGATTCAATGTGCACTCCAAAGTCAGAACTGAAAACAAAGAAGAGACCGAGAGGATGGGCAAGTACATGATAAGACCTATCCTCTCTTTAAAAAGATTATCCCTGCATGAGGGGCAGGTCCTCTATCAATACGGAAAACACTCCGCTGAGAGAGATTCCATGGATTTTCTGATATTTTCTCTTTTTTGGGGTTTTTTGGTTGACTCGTCCTTTATTTTATACCTATGATAGGTGATGAAGTCGCTTAGAGGATGGGAATTTGATGAA
>CAZSZS010000133.1:0-2573 GCA_964611275.1 uncultured Eubacteriales bacterium | reverse complement strand
CTCAAGGATCCGTTCATCATCAAGCCGCACGAGTCCTTCATCCTCAAGGATCCGTTCATCATCAAGCCGCATAAGTCCTTCATCCTCAAGGATCCGTTCATCATCAAGCCGAACGAGCCCTTCATCCTCAAGGATCCGTTCATCATCTAGCCGCACGAGCTCTTCATCCTCAAGGATCCGTTCATCATCAAGCCGCATAAGTCCTTCATCCTCAAGGATCCGTTCATCATCTAGCCGCACGAGCCCTTCATCCTCAAGGATCCGTTCATCATCTAGCCGAACGAGCAGGTCTTCAAGTGCAAGATCGGCCCGGACAAAATCTTCCTCAAGAAAAAGCTCAACGACAAGGACGAGAAAGAAAGAGTAATTTTTTTTGTGCTTTACATTTGCATTTTTCAATGGTATATAATATCCATTCTTTAAAAGTCGAGATATGTGATTAACGGTCAAGATTTTTTCTGTGTAGAACTTATGATTTTAAAAGTTTTGGAGGTATGAGCTATGGCCATTATTAAAACTAAACGGAACAAGATATCCTGGCTGCTCTGCGCCGCATTTCTGGTATGCGCTGTTACCATCGGAATGACAGGTGCATGTGGTACAGCAGAACAAGATGCTTCAAAAACAGAAGCAGACAAAAAAGGAGTTATTGAGTTCGAAGGAACAGTGAGATTTGCTGTAGGAAAATATATTTTCGTTCCCGAAGCAGGCGGTTTTGATATCGTGGTTCAGGGAAATCTTGAAACTGAGGAAACATATGAACTGGAAGCTAAACAGGTCAGAGGAGAAGGAACCATTGATGAGGAGAACCCATCTGTTCTTATTGCAGATACACTGGAGATCAAAGACGAAGCAGAAAACTGGCGGAATATTTTTACCAGGACCGATGAGGCCGTTTTAGATGATTATGTAAATTTGGATCAAAGAGAAGAGTTCCTTTTTCTTGAAGGCCTTGCCTATAATAAAAAAGACGCATGGGAAGGTAAAGAGAAGGCAAAAATTTACGGAGAATATTCTGAGGATGATGAAGGAAAGGAATTAATAGTCTATAATCAAGAGGGAGACGAAAAGCTCGGCAGTGTCATAGTGGATAATATATCCGATTTTGCCCTCTTTTATATGAGGAAGCTGAGGCTTTTTGATAAATTCTATTTTTATGTTGAGATAAAGGACACGGTTGAATGGAACGTCAGAAGCAGAACAAGAGAAATGTTTCATGCTGACATCGTGTTTGTTGGATTGTTCTGATTATCTACATCGTTTACACTGATATAAATCATAGTTTTCATATGAGATAAGAGCCCTGAAAGACGGGCTCTTTTTTTAACAGTTGGGTGAGAAGGGATAGGTTATTTTTTCTGTTTTTTATTGAAAAATCTGTAGGCAAACAACCCAGCGGCAACGGATAAGAGCACCCATATAACTTTCACCGGATTGTTTTCAATATGGATAACGAGGTTCAGGAGGAAACCGGCTGAGACCAGTGTACCGGCGATCAAGAGAGCTATGGAGACAGGCATAAACACTAAGGACAAACAGCCGTTTTTTTCATCCTCAGAATCATCCTTAGGAATGTCATTAAATTCTTTATCTTCGCCTGGTTTCCAGTAAGGAGAGCCGCATTTCGGGCAGTTCTTTTTGTCATCGGGAAATTGGAAGTCGCAGTAGGGACACTTTTTCATTTTTTTATCAATGAAGCATTAAGCACAGGTGGGGAGCAAGCATTATTTTTTCTTTGAGGCCTCAAGCCCTTTCCCTTCTTTAGCGTCCGCCCTTTTGAGAAGAACAGCAAATATCAAGCCCAAAAAACCGAGGCAGGAAAACATAATCATACTGCTCGTATAAGTCTTGGTGATATCTCTCAGAATGCCGTTAAGAAGGGGAAAAATCGCAAGTCCTATGTTCTGAACCGCTGTCATTAGCCCGAAAGCAGTGCCTACCCTTTCTTTTCTCACAATCAGAGGGATGGAAGGCCACATGGCTGCTGGTACGAGGACAAATGCGGCGCCCAGAGCAATCATGGGAAGAACAGGATAGATGTTTGTGATTCCCATCAACAGATGACTGGGAATCATAAGAAGAGAGCCGATGATCATCAGAGTGGCGCGCTTCCCCACTTTATCCACAAGCTGCCCTGCAAAAGGCGCCAGTATCATTGAAGCGAATATGATGATTGAAGTGATGCCTCCGGCAGTAGAGAACATATGGAGGAAATTATTGAATACTTGAGCTAAGAAACTTCCGCTCGACTCAGCCACCCTTGCTATGCTCCACTTGTCCACAAAAAAATCAGTGGATAAAGCTGTAAAGGGAAAGATGGCAGAATAAAAAGTCACGCACAGCAGTGTGACAAACCAGAAACGGGGTTTGAATTTTTTTATATCTGAAAACACAATTTTTTCTTCTTTTGTTTCGTCTTTGAGGCGGAGAATTTTTTCTCCCTTTCTGTCCATGATGATATAGAATATATTGGCGATGAGAGAAACGCCGCAGAGGAGAACGGCCGTAAAGAGAGCGTATCGAAAACTCCCGTAGTGGCTGGTGATCAGCTCCCCTGTATTGAAGGCAAAAAG
>CAZSZS010000132.1:0-7979 GCA_964611275.1 uncultured Eubacteriales bacterium | reverse complement strand
GGATTTGCCAAAGGAATAGGGAATGAATTAAGGCCGAGCGAAAGATTTTTTGCCGGAGGCAGCACCACAGTTAGGGGCTTTGGAAAAGATGCCCTGGGGCCCCGTGATCCGCTCACAGGGGACCTAATGGGAGGGGAAGCTGTTTTTATTTTCAATCAAGAGCTGAGGTTCCCTATTTACAAAATGCTGGGAGGTGCGGTCTTCATGGATTTGGGTAATGTGTATTCGAGTCTGTCGGATTTTGATCCGTTTGATATACGAAAGACTGCGGGATTGGGCTTAAGGATTCACACATCTTTCATGGTTTTTCGTCTTGATTGGGGATTTAAACTGGATCCACAGCCCGGAGAAGCAAAGTCCAGATTTTTCTTGAGTATTGGACAGGCCTTTTAGTCTTGAGTTATTCTCTTTTGATTTGAGTGGATCAATGGTCCTTTTGAATCAAGAGGGGATTTCCAGCCAGTGAAACCAGATGGGATGGTGTTTCTTATACCATTCCAGGACTTCGCGCAGTACTTTCTGGTCCTCCAGAGAGATCACTTCAGGCGGAATGCGGTCGAAATGAACAAGGATTTTCCCGCCGCCCGGATATTCCAGGGCTTCGGAACAAAGAGTCTGGAGTTCGTTTCGAATACGCCCGGAGTCTGATATTTTAACCGGACGGGTACGGAAGCCCTCTCCATAAATAAACCGGGTGAGAAGCGGATTGAAGATCAGGCGCTGTTCTTTAGGCTTCTCCATTAACCGGAGGGTGAATGTGACCCGCTTACCGGCATGCGGTGTTGATATGCGTGTGGTCACTTTATATATTTGGTCATCAATACACTCTACACCCCGGGCCCCTGTATAGGGATCATCACACATGTACCCGGAGAAAGCAGCCACATCCCAATTTTTTTCAGGGAAAAAATCATGAGCCCGGATGACACGGTGATGGAGAGGTATTTCGGCTTCTTTGGCCTCTGTGATCATGCGCGTGTATTTCTCTGCTGTATCCTGGTCAACGGTCTTCTGGAACAGCTCTTCTAATTTTTGTTTGAAGTCCGGTTGCTCCGGGTCCAATCTCATGACAAACTGTTCCTTTTCAATGGGAAGTTCGAATTTAGATGTAAAGGTCACCAGAGTGCCGTCCAGATCCATGGCAGGAGTCAGGCTTGCGGCCTGCATGGCTTCTGCCGAAGCAGCATAGCCGTCCAAAAGAAACATGTGGGTCTGCTTTTTACTGTCTATCCAGGTCCCTACCAGATAAGTAGGGGCATAGGTGCCTGAATCTGTGAATGCTTTTCCCCCGGAAGGCAGGACCCAGCCGTCTTCGACCAGATGAACGCCCAGGTCATTCCACTGCTTCCAGAGCCAGCCCAGTCTCTTCTCGCGGCTTTTTCCCCCAAGTGTCCAGACATGTATGTTTTTCCTTTTAACACCGGGATAGGTCTCTTCAATAGCCTCCATGACTTTTTTCCGTGGAGTCATAAAGTCCAGAAGAACTGACTTTTCCTCAGCCTTTCTGACCACTTTTATGGGAAGAAAAAGGTTCCCCATATAAGCTTCATAAGGTTTGGTGATGTGGAGCGGTTGGTTAAAAAGATGCATTACAGTCAGAGGACCGGTGGGCTTTCCCTTGGCAAATCGGGATGTGTTTTCCAGAGTGTCAATGGCAGAGCCCCAGACCGTTATCCCTTCGTTTTTTATGTCCTCTCTGAATTCTGCCCAACCATAATTTTTATGGTTCAGCAGCTGAGTGACCTTTCCATCCAGCCATTTAGCAACCTGAGGGCGGGCATAAACACGGCCGAAGCCCAATTGGGGATTGGATCCCATTTCCTTGGTCTCACCGACTTTCGGCATCAATCCTTCACCCATACAGACTAGAACAGCATGATTTTCAGGGAGCTGCCGGGTAGCGTACCAGAGGCTTTCGCTCATGGCATAAGCAGAGATGGCGTCCGCATCCTTTTTGACGCGGTTGAGCTCGTCCTTTGGTTTGTCTTTTCCTTCACCGAAGCGACCGAAAAGCCGCGTTCCCAGAGCGGTCACAGCAGCGGTCATGGTCATCAGCCGCTCCATACGCCCGTCCATGAATGAGATGTTTTTGGTGAACTCAGGGGTTTGTTTTCCCCGAAGCCACTCAACTTCGACATTCTCAAGCCACAGATGCATGCGTCCGAGAATGGGACGGGTGTCAAAGGCCCACTGAGAGACCAAGTCACGCCTTTCGCGATCAGATAGATTCATATTATCCTTCCTTTTACTAATCTGGACTATTTTTTATATTGTAAACATTTATTGCTAAATTTTAAACTCCTTAGGTTTAGTGACAGGATATCTTTTTAGGAAATTGTAATCGATAGCTCCGTAAGTGCAGGTGTCGAGGCATTTGAGGCAGCGAATACATTCAGGAGAATTCGGAGTCTCATTAGGCTCAAGCCCGACCGGACAGATTTGTGAGCACAGGCCGCATTGAGTGCATTTATCATCATCGACATGCATTTGAAAAAGGCTCGCCTTATTGAAAAACCCGAGGATTGTCCCGAGAGGGCAGATGGTCCGGCAAAAGGGCCTTAAGCTCAGGACCATCCAGATCAAAAAGGCTGTGAGAACAAAAAATTTCCAGGCAAATAAAATCCCTACTTGAGAGCGCAGAGCAGGGTTAGCGGCTAAGAGCGGTATTCCGGCTTCCAGGGTACCGGCAGGACAGATCAATTTGCAGAACCAGGTCTGTCCCAGCCCCAGGGAGTCCACGAGAAGAAGAGGCATGAGGATGACGAAAATAATGAGAACAGCATATCTGAAGTACTTAACATATCCGGGTATTTTAAACTTGGGTGAGGGGATTTTATAGAGAAGTTCCTGAATAAGACCGAAGGGACACAACCACCCGCACGGGAGGCGCCCTATGAGACTTCCCACAACAGAGATGGAACCGATAACATAAAGTCCGAGTTGATAAAGGCCCAAAGAAAGGTTGAACCTTAGATTTGCCAGAGAATTCTGCAGAGCGCCTATGGGGCAGGCCCCTAAGGCCGCAGGGCATGAGTAACAGTTAAGGATAGGCACACAGATACCTTTTGTCTGCCCTTTATGTATGGCACCTTTAGCAAAAAGGGGGATATTAAGATTGAAGAGCAGGGCGCTTAAAGACTGAAACCATTTACGTTTTCTTAAAATTTTCATCCGGTTCAACCGATTCCTATACAGCTCAAACAGACGGTTACTGCTTTTTCCAGAACCATGATGAATTCACCTGAGTCAAGCCCTATGATGATCAGGACAACCGAGAGTAAAAACAGGATAAAAGACAATTTACGTTTCATTTGGCAAACACTTTCAATCTATAGAATAATGTGTTTTGGAAAAAAAATTAAGATTTATTTTTACTTTATTGGCTTGGGGATACTCAAGGTTACTATTATTTATCATTTGTGATATCATGCCTCTCCTGGGTTTCAAAAGGAGACAGCCATGAAAGGAACTTTTCAGGTATTGCTCATTTTCTCTGTTTTTGTGATGACAGTCTCGGCGCAAGAAAACAATAATTTTTACGATAACACAAAGACCTCTCTTCTCAAGGGGCCTGAGATCTGTGTTGACGGAGAGGTTCAGAACCCAGGTCTGGTTGATCTGGGGAAATTAAATATTCATTCGGCTATAGTGAGGGAATCAGTGTTCAGAAACGGTAAAGGCCCGGAGTTCACAGGAGCTTACAGATATGATGGGTATTCGATTTTTGATATCTTGGAAAACAGATATGTAAAGAAGAAAAACAGGGATGTGTTCGATTCTGTCATAGATCTCATTGTTGTTATCGAAAACAAGAAAGGAGATAAGGCAGTATTAAGCTGGGGAGAGATCTATTATCCGGCCGATCTTCATAAAATATTGATCGCTACCAGTGTCTCTCCTATTTTGCCGACTAAAACAGATGAAAAGTGGCCTGTTCCAGAGAAGACAAAATTGATCTGCGGCAATGACCTTGTAACAGTGAGAAATATAGAACAACCCTGTAAAATAATGGTAATCACACAGCCTCTTGATCTTGAGATAAACAGGGAAATCTCTCCGTTTTATTCCGGAAAAATTGATGTGTATGCAAACGGAGAGAAAATCGATACTGTTCTCGATATCACAAATATTCAGGACAAAAGGACCTACCCCAGTATTTTTTATGGAAGAGGGAGGGGTTTTCACGGAGTCCGTCATTTCACAGGAAGACTTTTAAGGTCTCTCTTGATAAAACATTTTGATGTAAATGAAAAAAATCTAAAGACCGGATATTTTTATATCTCAGCTGTAGATGGATATCGGATAACGCTTTCGTTTAGTGAGGTTTTCAACAGAAATGACAACAATGATTTCCTCCTTATAGATGAAGGAGAAGGCCGTGAAGGAGGAAGATTCAGGATATTTCCGGCACCTGATTTTTTCTCAGACAGAGCGGTCAAAGCACTCAATGCTTTTTATTTTTTGAGATTATGACTTCAAATGGGTTTTGAAACGAACAGATATTCATTCCATTTGTTTGAAGAGGAAAAATCTGTCAAAGCCTTGATTTCTTTTTGGGAAAAGAATGATTTTTCAAGAAGATTATTCCATAAAGATTGGTCTTTATGGATGGATGCACTGCGGCCCGAGATCTCTGACCGCCTGGGTTGGCTTGAACTTCCCGAAAGAATGAAGGAGCGAATAGAAGAAATAGAAATTTTTTCAAAAGAAATAAGGAAAGAAAATATTTCCACACTGATACTCATCGGGATGGGAGGCTCAAGCCTGGCACCGGAAGTCTTTCAGAAAATTTTCAAGAAGGCATCCGGTTTTCCTGAACTGATTCTCTGTGACAGCACTCACCCAGAGGCCGTAAAAAGGCTCAGAAAAGCAGTGGATTTAAGCGCTGCTCTTTTCATCGTATCTAGCAAGTCCGGAACCACTTTGGAAACTCTGTCTCTGTATCATTATTTCTGGTCTGAAGTCAAAAAGGAACAGAAGGAACCGGGACATCAATTCTGTGCCATTACAGACTTCGGCACCCCGCTTATGCAAGAAGCCCAAACAAAAGGATTCAGAAAAATATTCAATCCTTTTCCGGATGTGGGTGGACGGTTCTCTGCCTTTACTGAATTCGGTCTGGTGCCGGCCTCTTTAATAGGCGTGGATATCCGAAGACTTATGGTTCAGGAAAAGAAAATCCCTGGCCTCTCTATCGGAGCGGTGTTAGGGGCTGTTGGAGAGAAGAGGGATAAGCTCACTTTTATGACATCAGAGTCTTTAAAGGCTTTTCCCTGCTGGCTTGAGCAGTTAGTAGCGGAAAGCCTGGGTAAGGACGGCAAAGGGATCATCCCAGTTATGGATGAGCCGTTGTTAGAGAGGGAGGCTGATTATCAAGACAGGTTATTTGTTTTTTTCTCTTTGAACGGGGAAGACAAAGAAATCAAAAGATACATAAAGAGAACGAAAGAGAAGGAAGCCCCCTTTATAGAAATAAGGCTGCACAACAAGTATGATGTGGGAAAAGAGATATTCAACTGGGAATGGGCCGTGGCTGCAGCCGGTTCGTATTTAAAGGTCCATCCTTTCAACCAACCCGATGTTCAGGCAGCCAAAGATTTTGCGAAAAGAGCCATGAAAAAGATGTCTGAAAACAAAACAGGATTGGAAGATACGGTGGAAACATTTTCCATAGATGATGATATGAGTTTAAAAAAAGCAGTGAGTGAATGGCTCTCAAAGGCTCAAAACGGGGATTATGCGGCTGTTCAGGCTTATCTGGCTCCTTCGGAGAGAACTGAACAGAAAATCCAGAATATAAGAGAATCCCTCCGAAAAAAATTAGGGATAGCCACCACAATGGGGTATGGTCCCCGATTTTTACACTCAACAGGCCAGCTCCATAAAGGGGGGCCTGATAAAGGCCTTTTTCTCCAGATTGTGGATAATCCAAAGAAAGATGTTGCGATTCCCGGAAAAAACTATACGTTCAAATCCATCATCAGAGCCCAGTCCCTGGGAGATTTCCAAGCCCTTAAACGAAAAAACAGGAAAATTATAAGAGTCGACTTGAAAGAGCAACCTATCAAAGGGTTAAGCAAGCTCAAAAAAGTTATTGACTCAGGAGATTGAGAGAATCCAGGGGGACTTCCTGATAGTCCTTAATCAAGGTCAAACTGAAAGAAAATTTAATTTTTATTTATTGAATTCCATTGACCTCTTTTTTGTTTCAATATAATATTATTATCGATAAAAAGATATATTAGAATGACAGATCAGGGGTGTTTAAAATTGGAGGAGATATGACAGAGCGAAATAATACGCGTAACGGCAGCAGGAATTTATTTCAAAGATATAGAGGGAACCCCCTTCTTTCAGCGAATAATTGGCCGTATCCAGTAAACACGGTATTCAATCCGGGAGCCACAACTATAAACGGGGAGACTTTACTCCTTGTTAGAGTAGAGGACTACCGTGGCTTTTCACATCTGACTGCAGCAAGAAGCAAGGACGGAAAGACAAACTGGCAGGTCGATGCATCTCCCACATTATCCAGCTCAGCTGATAATCAGGAAGAAATATGGGGATTGGAAGACTCTCGAATTGTCTGGTTTGTTGACGAAAAAATCTATGCGATCACTTACACTTCCTTTTCAGGAGGAGGGCCCCAGGTATCCTTAGCCATGACAGAAGATTTTATTACATTTGAACGAAAGGGAACGTTGGTTCCGCCCGAAGATAAGGATGCGGCTCTTTTCCCCAAAAAGTTTAAGGACCGTTATATTTTGATACACAGACCTATTGTGAAAGGGGAAGCGCACATTTGGATGTCATTTTCTCCTGACCTCATTCACTGGGGAGAACACCGCATATTGATACCGACCAGAGGAGGTTTATGGGACAACAACAGAGTGGGTTTAGGAACCCAACCTATCGAGACATCGGAGGGTTGGTTGATAATATATCACGGGATTCGGGGAACAGCCGCAGGAAAGCTGTATAGAATGGGGTTGGCTTTGCTTGATTTGGAAAAGCCCTGGGAACTCATAAAGAGAAGCGAAGAGTGGGTGATGGGGCCTAAAGCCGAATATGAGTTTCTCGGTGATGTTCCGGGAGTTGTGTTTCCCACCGGAGCGGTCCTGGACAAAGAGAAAAATGAACTCAGAATATATTATGGGGCTGCTGACACATACGTATGCCTTGCAACAGCTGATTTGAATGAGGTATTAGATTATTTAAAATCCTGTTGATAAACCTGAATGTGCCAGGTAAATTAATCATTATTTTGATGGGGAGAATTTTAAATGCGTGAAACCAGTCAGATATACAAAAAAATACCTGTTTCTTTTTTAGCGACATATCCTCCACGGCGATGCGGGATAGGGACCTATACCCATGACCTTGCTCTGGCAGTTGCTAAACTTCAAGGTGAAAAATTGGGAGGGAACAGCCTGTTCCAGGTGGTGGCTTTGAATGACAGATTTGAGGGGTATTCATACGGAGATGAAGTCATATTTGATATAAACGTCCAAAATAGGAATGATTACCAAAAAGCAGCAGATTTTTTGAATCTGTCGTTTTCACAGGCCGTGTGTATCCAACATGAATTTGGGATCTTTGGAGGTCCGGATGGGGAACACATTATCTCCCTCCTTGAACGGTTAAAAAAACCGGTGATAACTAATTTGCATACTGTTCTGGAGAATCCTTCTCCGCATCAGAAAGAAGTGTTAAAGGAGATATGTTCTTACTCCACTATGGTGGTTGTTTTGGCAGATAAGGCTCTTGGGATGCTTACTGATGTTTATGGAGTGGATAAAAATAAAATAAGAAAAGTTCATCATGGAGCGCCCGACGTTCCGTTTTTAGACACGAGTTACTACAAAGACCAAATTGACGCTGAGGGAAGGCTGGTCTTGTTGACGTTTGGTTTAATAAGTCAAAATAAAGGAATTGAATATGCCATAGAAGCTTTATCTGAAGTCGTGAAAAAGTATCCC
>CAZSZS010000131.1:0-23792 GCA_964611275.1 uncultured Eubacteriales bacterium | reverse complement strand
ATGATTTTCTTAGCTTCTTTTAGTTCATTGAGAACCTGGGGGCGGATGCGTATTTGACATATAGAACAGAAGTCATCTGTAACAGGTGAAAGAGCTATGCCGCTGTTGCCCTTATATATGTCTTGATAAAGATTCAACAGGTCATCCGGTATTTCTGGTTCCACCTCAGCTTTTTCCTGCATAAGGCTCTGTTGGTCTTCTTTCATTTCATCGCTTTTTTTTATAAGCCTTTCTTTTTCTTCGGTGAACCTCTGTTCGTCTTTTTTTGCTTTTAATTCCGCTGTCTTGATTTCTGATTCAATATCGTCTGAAGCCAACATCTCACTTATGATTTCTTCTTCTAAATTTTCCACTTTATTCTTTGCGCCTTCAATCTCTTTGAGAAGAAAACTGTATTCTTTATTGGTCTTTACATCGTTAAGCTGGCGTTGAAATTTGGCTATGCTCGTTTTTATGTCCTCAACTTCAGAGTCGAGTTCCCGCCGTCTTTTTTGGTTCTGTGCGAGCTTATCCTTATGGCTTTGAACAGAGGAATAACTCTCTTCGATCTTTCTGTCGATTTCGTTTATTAGGGAAGGGGTTTTTTCAAGGAAAAGAGTGATGTCCTTTATTTTTGCATCGAGGTCCTGAAGTTTGATCAAGTGTTTAAAATTGTTATCCACATCTTTTCCTCTTGAGTAAGTGGGCCTACCAGGATTCGAACCTGGGACCGACCGGTTATGAGCCGGTGGCTCTGGCCGCTGAGCTATAGGCCCTTCGGTTATTTATAGCAAATCTCTTAGGTCAAGTCAATGAATCAGACCTATTCACTCGTTCATCATCCAGGTGAACCGGGTTGAATGAGAGAAGGATTATTCCTGTTTTTCTTCAATAAAAGACTGCAGCTTTTTACTGCGTGTGGGATGTTTGAGTTTTCTCAAGGCTTTTGCTTCAATTTGCCTGATTCTTTCACGAGTGACTTTAAACTGCTGGCCTACTTCTTCAAGAGTGTGTTCGTTTCCATCGCCAAGGCCAAACCTCATTTTTAGCACTTTGGCCTCTCTTTGGGTGAGGGATTTAAGAGCCTCATCTATCTGTTCTCTCAGATTGATGCTGATGACCTTATCAGGGGGGGACTGCATTATTTTGTCTTCAATAAAATCGCCAAGATGGCTGTCCTCTTCTTCTCCGATGGGGGTTTCCAGAGAAATGGGTTCTTGAGCTATTTTAATGATTTTCCTGACCTTATTGATGGGCATATCCATTCTTTCCGCAATTTCCTGTGAAGTAGGCTCCCTTCCTATTTCCTGAACAAGGTCTCTGGATATTCTTATGAGCTTGTTTATCGTTTCGATCATGTGGACGGGGATTCTTATTGTCCTAGCCTGGTCAGCAATGGCTCTGGTGATGGCCTGCCGTATCCACCATGTGGCATAGGTGGAGAATTTGTATCCGCGTCTGTATTCGAATTTATCCACTGCTTTCATCAAACCCATATTGCCTTCCTGTATCAAATCCAAAAACTGAAGCCCCCGGTTGCTGTATTTCTTTGCAATGGATACGACGAGCCTTAGATTCGCGGCGACCAGTTCCTTTTTTGCCTGATCGCTTATCTTTTCTCCGGTAGTGATAGAACGAAGTGTTTTTCTCAATCCTTGAGAGTCAAATCCGACTTCTCTATGTATTTTTTTTATCTGTCGATCGACTTCTTGGATCTTTTCGTTAATGTTTTTTCTCTTTTTATTGCTTCTCGTTCTTTTATGAGAAACTTTTAATTCCTCTTTATATTCTTCCAACCTGTTAATTCTCTCCAGCTTATCTCGAAGCACATTAATGAGTGTTTCTTCGAATTCAGATTTGATGAAGTCATTGATGATGTGGCCAATTTCAACGATGATGCGGCCTCTGGTAAAATTGTATTTTTTTGTTCTTTGTATCTTACTTAATTTTTTATCCAGAAGTTTTATTTGTTTGATTTTTTCCCGTATTGTTCTTTTCTGTTGTTCAATTTTTTTCGCATCCAGATATTCTTCCCTGTAATCAAACATTCTCTGAGCAAACTCGGTGTCTCTTTGAAGATGTTCTTCCAACTCATATATTTTGGTCAGCACAAGCCGTGTTTTTGAAAGGGCTTTGAATACTATTTTCTCTCCTCTTTCTATTTGTTTGGCTATAGCGACTTCTCCCTCTCTTGTCAGAAGAGAGATGTTTCCCATTTCTCTCAAATAAAGTTTAACAGGATCAGTGGTTCTTTCGAGGTCTTCTATGGATAAGATTTCGCTTTTTTTCCTTTTTGGGGCCTTTTTTCTGCGCTTTTCGAGGATTTTCACGCCGAGTTGATCCAGAGAATTAACAAATTCGTTGAATTTTTTGTTTGTTCTTGATTTATCCTGAAAAACATCGTCGATTTCTTCAAAAAGAAGGTACCCTTTCTCTCTTCCTTTTGAGATCAAGTCTGTGATTTCATCCTTATGTTCCTTTTTGATATCAGTCAATTTGTTCTCCTGTCACTATATACAGTCACGTTTTTTCATTATTAAGTGAAAGCGCACATATTCTTTTTTGAATAGTGTTGATCTCCTTAACAATAGCGTCTTTTTTTTCACTTTGTCCCATTTTTTTGAGTCTGTACTGGAGTTCTTTGACACGCATTGAAAAAACGACCTGCCTTAAGGCCGATAGGCAGTCCTCAGCTTCCGCAAGGCTAGGGGGATGGGCTTCCTCCACCAGGATCTCGGTGAGAGCACTGAAAAGGGAGGGTTCGATTTTTTCTTTGAGTTCAATGATTTTAGAGCTGCTGGGAGATTGGCCTTTCTTGAAAAATTCAGAGAATATCTGAAAAATAGGTTCGCTTTTCAGACCCTTATAATCTTCTTCCTCAATATGTTCAAATAATTTGGTGGCGATATCTCCATTGTTGAAAATGATCTGGAGAAGTCTTTTTTCAGCGTTAAAAAACCAGTTTACTTGGCTCCGGACAGTGTCTGTTTGTTTTTCCTTTATAATCTTCCTCATTTCGCTTTCCTCTATGGATAGAGATTCACTTGTCTTTTTTATGTATTCACCGAGAACAAGGGTATCTTTTATGTTTCTTATGCTTTCCCATATATGCCGCGTGACCTGTGCCTTGTTTTCAGGATCATCAAGATTTTTATCTTTTGTGTATTCTTTGATAAGGAATTGAAGGCCTGAAGGGCTTTCCGTAACAAGGGATTTGAATTTTTCAGGCCCGCTCTTTGTTATGTAATCATCCGGATCCTGGCCTTTGGGAAAACAGATCACCTGCGTTTTTATTCCCTGAGAAAAACAGAGTGAAACAGCCCTGCAGGCTGCTTTTTTCCCGGCATCGTCAGGGTCATAAGCTATGGCTATGTTTCGTGTGAACCGGAATGCCAGGGCAGCCTGATTTTCGGTCAAGCTCGTTCCTAAGGAGGCGGCATCGTTTGTGATCCCTCTTTGATACAGTGAGAGAAAATCCATATAACCTTCAACAAGGATCATCTGTTTGCGCTCTCTTATGGATTCTTTGGAAAGATTCAGACCGTAGAGGATCTGTCCTTTTGTGTATATGGGGGAATCAGGGGAATTCATATATTTTGATTTGTCATTGAATAGTGTTCGCCCGCCGAAAGCCACCGCCTTTCCTGAAACATTGAGTATGGGGAACATGATTCTTCCCCTGAATCTGTCGTAAAAACCCTGTCCGTCTTTTCGGCGCATCACTAATCCTGTTTTTTCCACGAATTTTATGTCTGTGTTTTTTTGTTTAAAGAATTTCACTAGAGAATCCCATGAGTTTTGAGCATAGCCGATTTTTAACTTTTCGATGGTATCTTCGGAGACACCTCTTGTTTTTAAGTACTCGAGAGCTTTTTTCCCTTCCCGGGTATTAAATAGGTTCTTTTTATAAAAAGCCAGAGCATCGCTTGTGATTTTTAAAAGCTTTTCCTTCATGCTCTGAGCTTTTGGAGAAAGCTTTTTTTGGGGGAGTTCTATATTATATTTTTCGGCTAGATAGCGGACAGCTTCCGGAAAACTGAGGCTTTCTTTTTCCATAATAAGAGTGAAGATGTCTCCGCCGGCACCGCAGCCAAAGCAGTGGTAAAGCTGTTTATCTTCATCGACCGTAAAAGACGGAGTCTTTTCCGAATGGAACGGACAGAGACCTATAAACCTGTTTCCTCTTTTTTTTAGGCTCGTATACTGAGAGGCTATTTCTACTATACTGGCTACCTGTCTTATTTGCTCAACTGCGTCCATTTATATACCGATTTTTATCCTTAGAGATTATCTAATAAAATATAGGTTTGGTTGTCTGTAATGTCAAGGTTCATGAGATAGATTATCAGATGATATTATTATATTATGCGATCTCACAGAATTCTTTGTTTTCCGTAAGGAAGCGGACGGCTTTTAAATGGAGGCTGTGGCCTGCTCTTTCTGCTTTGAAATGACCGGATAATTCCCCGTCCAAAAGAGAGAGGTCGCCAACGAAATCGAGTATTTTGTGCCTCACGAATTCATCTTGAAATCTTAAAGGTCCGTTTATGACCTTTTCGTCATCAAGAACGATGGTATTGTCTAAAGAGCTTCCTAAGGCCAGGTTCTTTTTTCTCAACTTCTCAGCATCTTTTAAGAATCCAAAAGTCCTGGCCGGAGCGATCTCTTTCCGGAACGTGTCCCGGTTTATTTTCAAGCTCAGTTCCTGCCTTCCTATGCAGGGGTGGTCATATTCTATGATATAGGTTATTTTAAAATCATCGCCGGGTGTGCCGTGGATAGATGCTTTGTCTTCTTTGACCTGGAACGGTTTTTTTATGGATATTGACTTTTTTTTCATGTCGAGTGTTCTGGCGCCTGCTTTCTCCATGACTTCACAAAAAGCTGCGGCGCTTCCGTCAAAAAACGGCATTTCCTCTTCATCTGATTTTATAAGGACACTGTTGATTCCATATACGAACAGCACGGCCATGAGATGTTCGATGGTTCTTATTCTTATATCTCCGCTTATGAGCGATGAACTGTGCATGGCCTGCATTTTTTTGATATCAAGCTCCACAGAAGGATCCCCTTTGTCTTTTCTTTGAAAGAGAATTTTCCCTGATTCGGAAGGGCAGATCCAGAGATTGACATTCTTGCCTGAATGCACTCCTGTGCCGCTTAGATGGACTTGGTTGCGGATTGTTTTCTTGAACATCATCCAGGTTAATCATTCTAATACACGCCGGGTTTAAAATCCATAAGGAATATTCATATAAATTCATCCGGTTTTATGTTAAAATCAAAAAAATGAAGTCGCATTTGAAAAAAATATTGGAAAAGGTGGAAAAAGGAAGCCTTACCACAGATGAGGCTCTGGAAAAACTCAAGGATTATCCTTATCAGGACCTCACTTTTGCAAAGGTCGACCATCACAGGGAACTGAGAAAAGGAGCCCCGGAAGTGGTTTTGGGGATAGGCAAAAGTGAGAGCCAGATAAAGGAAATCTCAAAACAGATCATAAGCAAAGGAAGCAGCCTCCTGGTCACCAAAGTAGATCAGGAGATATATGAAAGTGTAAAAAAGGAAATCCCGGAGTTGAAGTATCACTCTTCAGCACGCCTTATGTACCTTAAAGCTAAGGACGCTATCCCGGGAAAAGGAAAGATTGCTGTTGTCACAGCAGGCACGTCAGATATTTCCGTTGCAGAGGAGGCAGCTATCACCTGTGAAGTCCTTGGGAATGACATATACAGGATTTATGATGTCGGAGTCGCAGGGATTCACCGTCTGTTCGGTGAATACCATAAAATAAAGGATTCCCGGGTCATTATCGTGGTTGCAGGAATGGAAGGGGCTTTACCCAGTGTGATAGCAGGCCTGACATGCAGACCCATTATCGCTGTTCCCACGAGCGTGGGATACGGAGCCAGCCTGAAAGGAATAGCAGCGCTTCTTGCTATGCTGAATTCTTGTCCGGGAGGGGTTGCTGTGGTCAACATAGACAACGGCTTTGGTGCCGCGTACACAGCAAGCTTGATAAACCATCTGCCTTAACCCTTACTCACTTGTAAAATATGAGTTCATGAGATAAAATGTTTAAAATCAAAGTTTAACTTCAGAATGGAGTCAAAAATTGAATACAGAGAAAAAACAAACTTCCAAGAATGATTACCAGAAGGCTTTGTCATCTTTCGCCAATGCGATGAAGTACTTTCATAAGGATGATCTTGACAAAGCCAAACAGTCCCTTGAAGATTTCGTCAAGAGTCACAGCGAAGAAAAAGAACTTTTAGACAGGGCTAAACTGTACCTGGAGATTATCAAGCAGAGGGGGGCAAAGGATTCGATACCTCTTAAATCCTTTGAAGATTATTATCAATATGGAATATTTCGTTTGAATCAAGGGCGATATGAAGAAGCCATAGATCTTTTTCAAAAAGCAAATAAAAAAGAACCCAACCAGGGAAAGGTTTATTATGCCATAGCCAATGCCTTTTGGCTTATAGGTGAAAAGGACAAATGTATGGCAAACTTGAGAAAGGCTATCAAACTGGATAAATTCTATGCCATCTTGGCCCAAAATGAAGCTGATTTCAGCGAAGTTATGGAAGATGAGGAATTTAGCAGTATATTTGATGAATAAAAATTATGGATTCCCTGTGTGTATTGGTACTTGCAGCCGGTAAAGGGACCAGGTTTAAATCCCACCGTGTTAAAGTGCTCCATGAGTTGATGGGAAAGCCTATGCTGAGCTGGATTTTAGAGGCTGTTTCCGGATTGGACCCGGAGAAGATCTATGTGGTAGTAGGCTGTCAAAAAGAAGAAGTAAAAAGGGAGATCAATCGAAAAGATGTGGCGTTCGTCCATCAAGCCGAGCAGTTGGGAACCGCGCACGCCGTCCTCGCGGCAAGAGACGCCATAAAGACCGATCTGGTTAAAGATGTCCTTATCATTAATGGTGACCTTCCTCTTCTGAGGACCGGGACTTTGAAGCCTTTGGTGGAAAAACATAAAAAAGGAAAAAATGATTTGACCTTTATGTCAGCGGAGATGCAAGACCCCACTGGATTCGGAAGACTTATCCACGGGAAGGAGGGCAGTGTCAGAATCGTGGAAGAGCGGGAAGCCACCCCGGAACAGAAAAAAATTAAAGAGGCCAATGTCGGGATTTATGTTTTTGATGCCAATGCCTTGCTTAAGACACTTCCGGAAATTTCAAATGACAATAAAAAAGGGGAGTATTACCTGACAGATGCCATAGAGATCCTCTCACAAAAAGGAGGCAAGGTTGGGGTCTTCAGAACCGAAAGCCTTGAAGAGATCGTGGGAGTCAATGACAGATTTGAGTTGGCCTCTGCCGCAAGGAAACTCCGCTTAAGGAAGATAAAGATGCTGGCTGAGGATGGGGTTACGTTTTATGACCCGGAATCCACATGGATAGGCGAAGATGTGAAGGTCGGCAGGGATTCGGTGGTTTATCCGTCCGTTGTGATCGAAGGGAAGACAGTCGTCGGAAAAGAATGCGTTCTTTCCCCTTCGGTTCATATCATTGACTCGCACATAGGTGATGGGGTGAAAATATTGAGTTCGACCGTGATCCAGGAAAGCACCATAGAAGACCATGTCAAAATAGGGCCCTTTGCCCACCTGAGGCCTGGGACAGTCCTCAAAAAAGGTTCGAAAGTGGGAAATTTCGTGGAGATGAAAAAAACCGTGTTCGGGGAAAAATCCAAAGCAGGCCATCTCTCTTATTTAGGAGATTCCGTTGTGGGAAAAGAGGTCAATATCGGCGCGGGTACCATTACGTGTAATTACGACGGAAAGAAAAAACACAGGACAGTGATAGATGACGGGGCGTTTATCGGATCCGGGGTGGAATTGGTAGCCCCTGTAAAAATAGGGAAAAACGCTTATATCGGGGCCGGCTCGACCATAACCAAAGATGTGGCCCCCTATTCCTTGGCTGTTTCAAGAAGCCCTCAAAAGCAGAGAGAAGGTTGGGCGAGAAAGAGAAGAAAAGAATAGTGTGCGGTATTATCGGATATTTAGGGAAAAAAGATACGGTTTCCGTGCTTTTGGACGGGCTCAAGAAGCTGGAATACAGAGGTTATGATTCGGCAGGGATGGCCATTGTCAGAGAAGGCCGTATCATAAGAAAGAGGGTAGAGGGGAAAATAAGTACTTTAGAAAAAGAACTCAAAGCATCTCCTATCAAAGGAGAGTACGGAATCGGCCATACCCGCTGGGCGACCCATGGAAGGCCCTCGGAGGAAAACGCACACCCCCATCAGGACTGCCATGGCGATATCGTGGTGGTTCATAACGGAATAATTGAGAATTATGTAAGCCTGAAGGAAAAACTTATCGGGCAGGGCCATACACTCAAGACAGAGACAGATACAGAGATCATACCTCATCTGGTAGAGCAGCATTTCAAGGGCAACCTGGAAGAGGCAGTAAGGCGAGCTGTGCGGGAGATGGAAGGCGCCTTTGCGGTTGCGGTTATCTCAGCCAAAGACAGGGGGAAAATCGTTGTAGCAAGAAAAGGCCCCCCGGTTGTTATTGGTATCGGCAGGGATGATTATTTCATTTCTTCGGATATCAATCCCCTGATCAGTTATACGAGGGATGTTATCTTTCTTCAAGACAGAGAGATCGCTGTTGTGCGGCCGGACGGAGTTGTATTCAAAACATTCTCAGGAAGATCTGTAAAGAAAGACATCGAGCATGTAGCCTGGAATCCGGTTATGATCGAAAAAGGCGGTTATAAGCATTTCATGCTCAAAGAGATATTTGAGCAGCCCCAGGTCATTAGAGATACGTTCAAGGGAAGGATGTCGCTTGATTCAGGAAGTATATATTTGGATGAAATCGGGATTGCTAAAAATGATATAAAAAGAATCTCCCGGGTCGTTATCGTTGCGTGCGGCACGTCTTTTCATTCAGGGCTGGTCGGAAAGTATTTCATCGAGACTTTGGCCCGGATACCGGTTGATGTCGAATACGCATCCGAATACAGGTACAGGGATTTTATTCCGGACGAAAAAGCGCTTTATATTTTTCTGTCCCAGAGCGGAGAAACAGCCGACACACTGGCCGCTTTAAAGGAAGTCAAAAAGAAAGATTTACTGACTCTGGCCTTATGCAATGTGGACAGCTCTTCCCTGACAAGGGAATCCAAAGGAGTTTTGCTGACCCATGCCGGTCCTGAGATCGGAGTGGCTGCCACAAAGACTTTTTCTGCCCAGATGTCGGCTCTGGCCCTTTTCGCTCTTTATGCAGCTCAGATAAAAGAAGTGCTGAGCCAAAAAAAAAGCATGCCCTATATACAGGAACTCCAGCGGGTTCCTCATAAATTGGAGATTATTCTCAACGCGGCTGAAGCAGTGGAGCTTCTGGCTCTGGATTTTTTGTCTTATTCCCACTTTCTTTATCTGGGGCGCTGGGTGAGCTATCCCATTGCTCTGGAGGGAGCCTTGAAGTTAAAGGAAATCTCTTATGTCCATGCCGAAGGGTATCCGGGAGGGGAGATGAAGCACGGCCCTATTGCTTTAATTGATGAAAAGATGCCGACCATGGTGATCGCGCCCAAAGACAGGGTCTATGACAAGGTATTGAGCAATGTATCCGAAGTCAGAGCCAGGCTGGGCACGGTCGTTGCGGTAGCTTTCCAGAGCGATAAAGAGATCGCAAAGAGTGTGGATAAGGTCATACGTATTCCTGATATTCATGAGCTTTTTTCGCCCTTTCTTACGGCTGTTCCTGTGCAGCTTTTTGCCTATTATATTGCCGCGGCAAGGGGCGCTGATGTGGACCAGCCCCGGAACCTGGCAAAAAGCGTGACCGTCGAATAAGCGGCATTCAGCCCATCCCAAGACCTTCCCTTTTACGGATGAGAATACTTTCTTGTTGAGGGATTTTGGTTGTGATATAATCGATTCCACTAAACTGCCGGGGTGGCGGAATTGGTAGACGCAAGGGACTTAAAATCCCTCGGAGGTTTCCTCTGTGCGGGTTCGAGTCCCGCCCCCGGCATTCTTTTTATAGGGGACGGGCCCGGGCATCTTCTTTCTTATCAATAAGATAACCCTACTTTTCCACAGCAGCTTCCCCTGAAGATACTCCATTTTTAAGGCCAAAAAAAAGCAAAAAAAACAAATTTTAAGCCCGGATAAAAAAATTGGTTGACACGTTATCCAATATATGGTATTAGGAAAATAAGAGCCCTATATATCGTGGTTATATGACGGGCCCTTTTTCTCTTTTTCTGAATGATTCATAGAGGAGGGCCCCTGAGAGGAATCCTCGTTGAGATTCTTTGGAATGCCTTGGAAAAGGCCCTCCTCAATGGTCGGGAATAATTATGATGTGCCTACATGATGTCATGAGTGGAATTCTGGGTCAATCATCTCATTAGAGGGTTTTAGGGGTGAAATTGGAAGACATAATCTCACCCCTCTCGATGAGAAAACAAACACTGCCTCACATTTTAAGAAACATCGATGCGTAAACAATCAATGTTATGAATCGGGGATAACCGGTTTTTTCCTAGGTTATTTTCGGATCGAAATTGACATATGGGGTTAAATCTGCTATTTTTCTGTTCCTGTTTGTGGCGCTATCGTCTAGGGGACTAGGACGGGTGGTTCTCAGCCATCAAACCGGGGTTCGAATCCCCGTAGCGCTACCAGCTTTATTCTATTGGTTTTCATCTTTTTTTAGGATATATCCTTTTCTCAAAATTAGACAAATGCATGTGAATTTATGACTTTTATGGAATTCTATAACACTGAACTACTTCAAGATTTATTTAGCCATAGGGAGTTTTGATTGACCGAAATTGTTTTTTTTATGTATGATACGTGATAGAGTCACTCAGAGGGCAAAAATTTGATGATATCGGGTGAGAATTATCACTAATAAAAGGAACAATTTCCCATCCTTAATAGGAAAGGCAGAGGAAAGATGAGCACTTATGAAATAGTTTCTATTACCCCTGAAAACCTGGATAGTTACGACCTTTTCTGCAAGAAATCAAAGCCCAAAGAAGCCTGCTACCAGAACAAGCTTGCCTGGTATCGGGAACAGTTTAGGCACGGGCTGCGTATCAGGCTTTTAATGGTTGACGAGGAAAAGCCTGAAAAAATATCCCGCGGATTTGTGGAGTACGTGCCTGCCGAGAATGGCTGGCGGGTATTAAATGCTCCCGGATACATGTTAATCCACTGCATCTGGGTAGTAGGCAGACACAAAAAGAAAGGCTATGGGAAAGAGCTGCTTCGCCAGGTTATAGATGATGCCAAGATACAAGGGAAGAATGGAGTAGTGGTCCTTGCAAGCACCGGAAACTGGGCACCCAGTCCAGCGTTTCTGGAGAGATGCGGATTCGTAAAAGTTGACGAGGCTTCCCCCTCGTTTCAACTCATGGTTCATAAGTTTGCTGATACCCCGGATCCTGCCTTTCCCACAGACTGGGATGAGCGCGCCAATTCCCTGGGAAAAGGGCTGACTGTTGTCCGTACCGTTCAATGTCCCTACCTGCTTGATGCTACCGACATCGTTATTGATGAGGCAACGAGACAAGGGATGGACACGAGTGTGATTGACCTGGGGACTTCCAAAGAAGTAAAGGAGCGGTCGCCTTCACCCTACGGTGTCTTCAACGTAGTGTACAATGGTCATAATGTGAGCTACTGCTGGATTTCAAAAAGGGACGCTCCGAGAGTATTGGCAGATGCAAAAGCTAAATATGGATGAGAAGCAAGTCCCTATTGTGAGTGTGAGGTAATTGGGAAATGAAAGAAGTATATGTGAAAAATAGGGAAGAGTGGAGGGAGTGGCTACACGAAAACCACAACAAAGAGAAAAAAGGGATCTGGCTGATATTTTTTAAGAAAAAAACAAAAATTCCCACACTTGAGTATAACCACGCAGTCGAAGAAGCGTTATGCTTTGGATGGGTAGACAGTATAATCAAAAAAATCGATGAAGAAAAATATGTCAGGAAATTTACTCCAAGAGACTCAAAGAGTCTGTGGTCTCCCTCCAATAAAAGACGTGTCAAAGAAATGATAAAACAAGGGAAAATGACCGAACACGGTCTTGCTAAAATCAATGCCGCTCAAGAATCGGGATTATGGGATAAAAAGGACCGTCCTCAAATCGATTTTGATACGCCCCCCGAATTAGAGAAAGCATTGGGGAAAAACAAGAAAGCAAGGGAATTTTTTGAACAACTTGCACCAAGTTATAAAAAACAGTTTATAGGATGGATA
The DNA here is from genome assembly GCA_964611275.1 of uncultured Eubacteriales bacterium. Lineage (GTDB taxonomy): Bacteria > Acidobacteriota > Aminicenantia > Aminicenantales > Aminicenantaceae > WJMT01. Next base: position 11,556 of record CAZSZS010000131.1, on the reverse strand, counting down.
AAGGTGGCCAAGCGGAGAGAGACAAAGGAAAAAAGACTATTCCAAACCATAGAAAAGCTTTCGAATGGAGAAAAGCTGGGATTAAAATAGCCTGCAAAATCAGCTTGTTAAAATTCTTTGATGTGAATGCTCCCGCCTGAAGTATGGAGATAGAGAAGGGGGCCGCCTCCATTGATTTTGGCGTTGAGTTTCCTTGGGTTAATTTTTCCGCTGATGGTAACAGGGAAATCCGTGTAGACGCTGCCGCCGCTTGTGCTTGCATCCAGATCTACAGAGATGTCGCGTTCCAGATAAACGGTTATACTTCCTCCGGAAGTGGTCAACCGGCAGTCGGAATCAGGCTGCTGGGATATATGGGCCTTGACCGAGCCGCCGGACGTGTGCGCGGTAATTGTCCCCATGACTTCCTCTACGGTAATGCCTCCCCCGGAAGTATGGGCCTTTACCGTTCCCAGGGCGCGAATGATTTTTATCGAACCCCCTGAGGTATCCACATCCACATCTCCGTCCACGTTTCCGACGCGAATGCCGCCGCCGGAGGTTTTGCCCCAAACCGGTCCGTTTATGTCATCTAGTGACAGGCTTCCTCCGGATGTTTTCACATTGATTTCTCCTTCTATGACTTCAACAGAGATGCTGCCGCCGCTCGTTCTGAGTTCGACATTGTATATTTCAGGCACATGGATGATGTATTTAAGGGATAGACGGTTCCAAAGGCTGTCCCATAAATTATCTTTTCTTTTTCTTTCTCCTATAATATAGACATCGTTTCCCCTTTTTTCAAAGTCGATTTGAAAGTTATCCAGGATTTCCTGGGCTTTTGTCTTGTTATCTGTTCTGACCTTTCTGAACACTTCGATGTCTACAGTGCGTCCGCTGGTTCCCCGGACTTCAATAGTACCGGTGTCCGTATCGACATTCAATGTTCCGCCGGGTTCAACTGTAAATGATTTATGGATAGTATCGTCAATACTGGCAAATGCGAATCCGGCTGTCATTAAGGCAATGACAGCGATGGATAAAACGGCTGCACGCATTATACGTGAAATAATAGACATTTTTTCCTCCAATGAAAAATTTTGCATAAAGCATAAAAATGTTACTCTCTATTAATAACGCAATTAAAGGTTAAAAGGTTCGTTTTTTTTTTCAAGCATTCCGGGGATTTTTCGATTCCGGTTTGATTTTCCACCTTAGGAGTATATAATTTTCATGTCCTGGTTCTGAATAATAAGACAATTATATACCAGGCTAAGTTATTATAAAAAAGGAGTTATCATGTCCATAGAAGATTTCATTTCGAAAAAAGTGGCATCCATTCCCAAATCAGCCATACATGAAATGACCGCATTATCTAAAAAGATAGAGGATGTTGCTTTTCTATCCTGGGCTAAGCCCACCTCAGGTACGCCCGACCATATAAACCGTGCCGCCTCGGAAGCTATCCTCAGCGGATTCACAGGCGGTTATTCCGAGACAGCGGGATTGGAGGAGCTGCGTGTGGAGATAACCCGAAAGCTCGAGCGGGATAACCATATTTCAGCAGATTCTTCTGAGATCCTCGTCACAGTCGGAGCGATCGAAGGATTATCTGCTTCGGTCATGACCGTAGTGGACCCGGGAGATGAGGTCATCATCCCTGTGCCCGGATATTCCACTCATATAAGGCAGGTTGAACTGGCCTCAGGAAAACCGGTCCTCATTCCTATGATCGAGGACCAGGGCTTTAAACTGGACCTTGACCGGGTCCGGGATGCTGTGACATCCAAGACCAAGGCCATAGTTTTCAGTTCCCCCAACAATCCGACAGGGGCCGTCTATAATGAGGAAGAACTGCGGTCCATCGCAGATATCGCAGAGAGAAACAACTTGATCATCATCACTGACGAGGCTTACGAATATTTCACATTTGATGGTGTAAAGCACTTCAGCATTGGTTCTATCGAAAGCATCAAAGACCGTGTGATCAGTACGTTCACTTTCACAAAAACTTATGCTATGACCGGGTGGCGTGTGGGCTATGTGCATGCTTCCAAAAAGTTGATAGCCCAGATAAAAAAGGCCCACATTCCGCTGTGTATCTGCGCTCCTGTGGTGTCCCAGTATGCTGCGCTTGAAGCTCTGCGCGGACCCCAGGACTGTATTGACCGGTTCCGCTCTCATTATCTGAATACCAGAAACCTCATGTGTTCCAGGCTGGACCAACTTGAGCATGTGTTCACTTATCAGAAACCCAGGGGATCTTATCTTATGTTTCCCAGAATGATCCGCCCTGAGCACCAGGGTTCCCGAACATTCGCCATTGATCTGCTGCAGAAAGCCCGTGTTTCCACCACGCCCGGTATTGCCTTTAAAGGGGAAGGGCATATAAGAATGTCATTTTGTGTTCCTGAAGAGGAGATCCATAAAGCCTTTGACCGGATGGAGGAGTATTTTTCTTCCTAGAGCAAAAAGCATATAAAATTTTTTTAGGAGTCTGTTTTGAATAAAAAGAAACCAAATATCTGGAAAAAAATCACAGCATGGATTTCGCGAAACTGGGAAAAAACCAAACCATCACCGGAAGTAAGGAAAGGTTCTGCCCTGGCCTTGCTGGTGCTGATCGTTATTGTAGGGGTGGTCAACGGCTTTTTTATCCGACCCGGACTGCCGGGGATTTTGAGTCCTGCAGGCGGTATTCTTTTTTATTTGATCGCTGCAGCCATTATGGCCTTGTTGATTGTTCTGTTTCTTAAAGTCCTGTTCGTGATCCCTCGGTTTATCACTCTTATGGGAACAGCTCTGCTGGCTGTTTTTATCTATTACATGATGCAGTTTCCGTTTCAACAGAATCTCCTTATAGGCCTTGTTCTGGGATTTTCCTGGGCTTTTATGGGAGGGGCTCTGGCTCAGATTTTCAAGAAAAAGTTCGGCAAGCATTCGACAGTGAGAAAAATTTTCATTCTCGCAGCCCTGGTAGTAACCGTGGGGATAAACGTCCTGGTCTTTTTCTGGCTTTTTGATCCGGGAAGCACGGACCATCTGGTTAAAGCCAAATCGTCTGCTTCCACAGTCAAAACTCTGGATATGCCGGATCCCTCTTTACCGGGCCCCTATGAGGTCGAATACATAACCTATGGGAGCGGGACGGATAAAAAAAGGCCTGAATTCGGTGAAGAAGCCGGCATCAAGACCGAACCTGTGGATGCCTCCGCATTTGTCAAAGGAAGCAAAGGATGGAGGATGAAGCTCAGGCATTGGTTTTGGGGATTTGATTTTGAGAACTTCCCCAGAAACGGACGAGTCTGGTATCCCTCTGGACCGGGCTCTTTTCCTCTGGTCCTCTGCGTACACGGAAACCACAATATGGCTGATTATTCAGACCCGGGTTATGCTTATCTGGGAGAGCACCTGGCGAGCAGAGGATTTATTTTCGTATCAGTGGATGAGAATTTTTTCAACGGGCATTTTTTCGGTTCTTTAAAGACTGAAAATGACGGTAGGGGCTGGATGCTTCTCCAGCATTTGAAGCTCTGGCGGGAGTGGAGCCAGGATAAAGAAAATCCATTCCATTCCATCGTTGACATGGACAGGATCGGACTGATCGGCCACTCGCGGGGAGGAGAAGCCGCGGCCATTGCCGGCTCCTTTAACCGGCTTTCCCATTATCCGGACGATGCCACAGTGGCGTTTGATTTTGATTTCAATATCAGAGCCATCATTGCCATTGCTCCAAGTGACGGCCAGTACAGGCCGGCCGGGCAGCCCACGCCTCTGGAAAATGTGAGTTATCTGACCGTTCAGGGAGCTCATGACGCAGATGTGTCGTCCTTTTCCGGGGCCCGTCAGTACAATAGAGTCACTTTTACGGACGAGAGTTACTGGTTCAAGGCCTATCTCTATTCATACCGTTCCAATCACGGTCAGTTCAATACGGTCTGGGGAAACAATGACTGGGGAATGCCCGGAGGATTGATATTGAATCGCAAGGCTTTGCTTGCAGGAGAAAAGCAGAGAAAGATAGCCCTTGTTTATTTTACGGCTTTTCTCGAGGCCAATTTGCTGGATAAAAAAGGGTATATCCCCATGTTCCGTGATCACCGGTGTGTCAGAGAGTGGCTTCCGGAAGATATTTATATCAACCGATTCGAAGACTCTTATTTTAGCCCCATAGCTCATTTTGAGGAAGATGTTGAGGTCACGACCGCATCCTTAGAAGGCAGCCGCATTTCCGGCCAGAATCTGGCGGTATGGAGGGAGGAGAACCTCGGATTCAGAAGAAGAGGGAATAAGGAAAATAATGTTGTTTGTGTGGGATGGAGAAAAGAGGAAGAGCCGCCTGTTTATTCCATTGAACTGTCAGAGGACAGCGTTGAGAAATTGAAGGTGAGTGATACTTCTCTTCTGATATTCTCGCTGGCTCCTGCGGATGAAAAGCCTCCCGAACCCGATGAGGAAGCAGAAGAAAGCAAAGAAAAACCGGATAAAAAAGAGAAAAAGAAAGAGAAAAAGGACGAAGAAGATGAAAAGGAAGAAGATCTTCTTGATATGAGTGTTGAGCTTATGGATTCCCGGGGGAACACAGCACGCTTAGTGCTATCCGAATTCAGGGATATACCGCCTGTTTTAAAGTCCCGGTTCACGAAAATGAGCAGGGAAAGCAAGATATACGGGAAATCCTATGAGCCCACCCTTCAGGTTTTTGAGCTTCATTTGTCTCGCTTTTCAGAAGCATTTCCGGAATTTGACCCGGCTCTTTTAAAGAAGATTAACTTTGTTTTTGACCGGAATGAAGAGGGAGTGGTCATTTTGGACCGCATTGGAATTGGGACCGCAGCTCTTGACATGAGATAGTGTATTGGCTATGGTGATGAGACCATTTAAATAGAAGGAAAACGCGTAATCCCTGTTTGAAGAGGAGAGAGAAATGGAAGAAAAGATCATTGAATGTGTTCCTAATTTTTCAGAAGGACGGGATGCCAAAGTCATAAAAGAGATCACAGACGAGATCGAAAAGGTGGAAGGCACCAAACTCCTGGATGTGGACCCCGGACCTGACATGAACCGCGTGGTCGTTACCTTTATCGGAAGTCCCGAGGCTGTGCAGGAAGCCGCGTTCAATTCCATAAGAAAAGCAGCGGAAGTGATAGATATGTCCACCCACCACGGTTCTCATCCCCGGATGGGAGCCACGGATGTGTGCCCTTTCGTTCCAGTCAACGGAGTGACCGAAGAAGACTGTGTAGAGATCTCACGGAAAGTGGCTCAAAGAGTAGGGGAGGAGCTTCGAATCCCGGTCTATTTATATGAAAAGTCCGCCACCAGTCCTGAGAGAGAAAATCTGGCTGCCATAAGACAGGGAGAGTATGAAGCACTGCCCGAGAAGTTAAAAAAGCCGGAGTGGAAGCCGGATTTCGGGCCGGCTGAATTCAATGCCAGGGCAGGGGCCACTGTTATCGGAGTGAGAGAGTTTCTTATAGCGTATAACATAAATTTAAATACCAGGGAAGCCAAATTTGCGACGGATATTGCATTTGAATTAAGGGAAAAAGGCCGCACGGCCAGAATAGGAAATACCGACCCTGTTTATCTCTGGGGAGAGGAGATCCTGAGGTACGAAAAAGGAAGTTATCCTTGCGGAAACTGTGATTTTATCGGGAAGTCCATGAAAGAGACCGTTGAGCACTGTAAGAAAGCACACGGTTATGATCTGGTCGAATTGTTGATGCTCCATGATATCGATCACAAAAAGGTTGAGGGAAGGCCGGTTAAAAAGCCGGGTAAATTCAAACACTGCAAATCTATTGGATGGATGGTGCCCAAGTATGACAGAGCCCAGATTTCCATCAATTTGACGGATTATAAGGTCACATCCATGCATGATGTGCTGGAAGAAGCGAGGCGGTTGGCTGTAAAACGGGGGCTGGTGGTCACGGGAAGCGAGATCGTAGGCATGGTTCCTTATCAAGCCCTTCTCCAAACCGGAAAATATTATCTGGAAAAGCAGGACCGCTCCAAGGGTGTCCCAGTGAAAGATATTCTCTCTACAGCCGTCCAATCCTTGGGACTGACGGATGCGGCTGATTTTAATATTGAAGAAAGGGTTTTGGGGCTTCCTAAAAATCCGGATGATGCACTGGTAGAGATGACAGTGACTGGTTTTGTGGATGAGGTATCCCGTGAATCACCCGCGCCGGGAGGAGGTTCCATAGCCGCACTGGCTGGTGCTTTGGGAGCCGCTCTTGGCTCTATGGTCAGTAATCTCACAGCCAATAAACGGGGAAGCCTGGATGTGGATGAGGTTTTGAATGAAGCAGCGGAAAAGTGCCAGGAGATCAAATACCAACTGATCAAAGCCGTGGATGAAGATACAGAGGCTTTTAATGCTTTTATGGAAGCCCGGCGTCTTCCTTCCCAAACTGAGGAAGAGAAGAAAGCAAGGCAAAAAGCCATGCAGGAGGGGCTCAAAAAAGCTGTATCCGTTCCTCTGAATACATCTGAACTGTGCCTCCAGGCGATTGAGGCCGCTGAGATCGTGGCTCAAAACGGAAACCCGAATTCTGTCACTGATGTGGGAGTGGGTGCGGAGGTTGCTTTTGCCGGAGTCAAAGGCGGGATTTACAATGTGCTGATCAATCTCAAGAGTATCAAGGACACTGACTACTGCGACCAGATGAGAAAAAAATGCGAATCCCTGGAAAAAAAGGCATGGAAAGTACTGGGTTCTGTGAGCAAAATCATCAAGTCTAAACTATAAGATTATTTCTCTACGGAATTTCTCTTTTTTTATATTTATCGATGGTCTTTTTCTGGAGTTGCCGGAGTTTTTCTGAGATTTTGACCGGATAAAGGGGGCCTTCTTTATTGATGGACTTGTATTTTTCCTGGAGCCTGGAGAAGTTTTTCTTGAAATGACTCCGGATTTCAGAAAGCGGAGGGGAGTTATAAATGATCTTTCCGCCGGAGAGGGCCGGCACTAACAGAGGGATTCCTCCGCCCAAATTTTCTTTCCTGCAGGCAATAACATCATGGTCATAGAGTTTTTCAGAAGAGGTGAAGCGGTAGACCTGTTTATCCGAAGTAAGGGAGGCTTTTCCGGGACTTAATTTGACAACAGGCTCGCCATTGTATTCTACGATTTTATAAGCCATATCCAGATAAGGGGCATCTGAAGAGACGCCCATTTTTGTGCCCACTCCAAAGGAGTCTATTTGTGCATTTTGAGAAAGGATTTGTTGGATCTTGTATTCATCAAAGGCGCCGCTTGCAAAGACCATGGAGTCTTTTAATCCATGCTCGTCAAGGATGCATCTTGCCTTCTGGCTCAGTTCGGCCATATCACCACTGTCCAGGCGGATCCCCTTAAGATGTTCGCCCCGGCCGGCCATCTCTTTACCTACCTGAGCGGCTTTAACGGTCCCTGACAAGGAGTCATAGGTGTCCACCAGAAGTATGGAATTTTCCGGAAAAGTCTGCGTGAAGGCCCGGAAGGCATTGATTTCCTTATCGAAACTGGAAACGAACGAATGCGCCATGGTCCCGTATACCGGAATGCCCAACTGCTTGCCTGCCAGGACATTACTGGTCCCGAGAAAGCCTGCTATGTAGCTGGCTCTGGCCACCTTTATGGAGGCGTCGATCCCCTGTGTCCGTCTGAAGGAAAAATCAACAAGGCTCCTCCTTCCCGCGGCATGGACACATCGGGATGCTTTGGTGGCGATCAAGGACTGAAGATTGATGGTGTTTATCAAAAAAGTCTCGATGACCTGGGCTTCTATAAGAGGAGCCGTGACTTCCAGAACGGGTTCTTCCTCAAAGAAGATGGTTCCCTCAGGCATGGCATGGACATCCCCATGGAATTTAAAATTTTCCAGATAAGAAAGAAATTCAGGTTTAAAAAGACCCAGGCTTTCCAGGTACTCCAGGTCATCCTCTGTGAATTTGACCTCAGCCAAATAATCAATGACCTCTTTCAATCCGCAGGACACGAAATAGCGGCGGTTAGGAGGATAACGGCGTACAAAAAGGCTGAACACGGCAGTTTCATTCATTCTGTGTTCAAAATAAGAAGCAGCCATAGTGAGCTCATAAAGGTCGGTCAGAAGAGCACTGTTTTTGAGTTCATTCATGTGAATCTTCAGTTACTTAAAAATCACATCTTCGGTTGATTTCACGACGATTCCCGAGTAAAGATTTGAAACCTGGCTTAGGGTGAGGGCCTGGTCGAATTCCGTGAAAGCGGATATTCCATCTGCCGGGATAATGACTTTGTACCATCTGAGCCCTGCTGAAGCGGCGGTATGGAGCACACAAATATTGGACACGGTACCGACGATGACCACGTTTTCGACTTTCCATACATAGCTTAAGGTGTGTTCGAGCCATGTTCCGTAAAATCCGTCATAACGCAGTTTGGGGCATAACAATTCGTTCCGTCTGGGCTTCAGTTCCGGAATGACCTCCCATCCCCAGGTATTTTCCTTGCAGTGCTCACCCCATATGTCAAATTCAGGGTCATTCTCTTTCATGGTATCTAGAGTGTAGGCGACAGGAGCACCTGCCTTTCTTGCTGAGGAAAGAAGATTTTTTATTCTGGGAATGGTTTCCCTGGCCGCTGGGACCACCAGTTTTCCTTTTTCTTTGACAAAATCGTTCTGCATATCCATGATTATAAGGGCTGTTTTTTTTGAATGAAGTGTGACCTTATCTTTATAAGCGATTTCAGGGACTTCGACTTTTTTATTTGGAATGAAAGGGAAACTCATCATTTCTCTCCTTGGTTTTGTTTTATTATATTCGCAATGGTTCTCTTATTCCAGTCTTCACTGATTTGAGGTCTGTCCTTTTTGTTTTGCTGTTTATTGTTTTTTGAGTTCTATGACAATGGTGTGTGTGATGAATTCACCGGGAGATCCTTCCGGAATTGTGAATCTCAATTGGCCGGACTCCAGGGCTGCTCCTTTTATTTTATCAATAAGTTCGGAGTGCAGCATATTGAGGCTGTAGGTTTTTCCGCTGATCCCTTCCACTTTCAAGGCGACAGTTTGTTTTTCTTTGTGCAGTGAAATGATTTTCATTCCGGAGTCTGTGTCTCCGACTTTGACCTCAGGGACTACCGGAAGGACTTCGAAACAAGGCTCGATAATTAATTCTATCTGCAGAGCTTTGTCATATACCGTGAATTCTGACTCTGCTTGAGTGACCTGGTGGCGCTCAAGTGTACGAAAGGGGATCTCCTTTCCATTCATCGTCACATATTTTATTTGTGTTCCTTTTGCCAGACAGGGGGAAAAGGTCATGGTGTGTTTTTCTCCTTTTTCAGGGATGACATTCAGTATTATTTTGTTTGTCTCTTTTTTGTATGAAAATGAAAAGACGGAATTTCCCACTTTATAGTTTTTGATCTCCACCTGCTCCCAGTTTCCGGGAAGATGAGGGGCAAAGGTAAAGGTCTTGGCCAGGGCTTCAGCTTCCAGCCCCAACAACCCTCTTATAAGAGGAAGCACGGCGCCGGCTGCGGAAAATCCCTGCTGGGGGACCGCTTCCTGGGGCCACGCATTCCGAATGCCGGAAAATACTTCCGTGACACATCCCAGGGCATTGTCAAAAGCGTGGTTAGCGGTTGAGAGAAGGAGAGGATATCCGTTCAAAGGCATATGATGCTTGTACAGAGCTGTAGTGACCCAACTGGTCAAAAAAGGCCATACAGCGCCATAGTTATAATTGAGAGGCTGAAAATATTCGCTGTTTCGGGAAATACTCCGTATGCCCCAATCAGTGGTGAGCTCGGATGAGCTGAGCCTTTCCAGAGTGAGCCTGCTTTTTTCGCTTTCTCCGAGGTCCCACATCAGACCGACCGCATTCCATGGAGAGATCTCTTTGACTTTTTCTCCTTTGTCATTAAAGGCATAGGCATAGAAACGGTTTTCCGGGTCCCAGAATCTGTCATTGAAAGCTTGTTTGGCCTTTTTTGCATTCACGGATGCTTTTTTGTGGAAGGAGTCTTTTTCCAGGATCAGGGACATTTTATCCATAGCCTGCGCGGCTCTCACCCATACGGATGCCAGGTATATGTCTGTTTCAATGCCGGTGAGCGCTCCGTATTCCAGAGCTCCCAGGCCTGCGGAACTGTTGTCCATAAGCCCGTCCCTGTTTTTATCAGTACTGAGACACCAATCGTAGGCTTTTGTAAGAGAAGGCCAGCTTTGCTCTATAAAGGCTGTGTCTCCGGATAGTTGCATGTAATCGTACATGGCCGCTATATAATAGGGGGTCGTGTCTCCGTGAATATACCCGTAAGGATAGTCCTTCCACCAATCGATATATCCTTCTGCCTGTGAAAGTTCGTGAGCCATTTTTCCGTCATCCCGCTGCCATTTTTGAGTAAAAGCCAGTATTTTCTTAACGGATTCGTGCGCTCCGTAAGAGAGAAGGCTCAGAGAATTGATATAAGCGTCTCCTCCGAAAAACCAGCCGAATCCGGGCCGTCCCGATGTTCCTGAAGCGCCCAGGCCCGCGACCAATCCCTCGCCCAGTTCAGGGTTATCAACCATGAGGTTGTCAAAAGTGATCTTGGCCCATTCAAAAGCAAGATCGATTTTCGGATAAGGAGTTGTAAGCCGGAGAGTGTTTTGACTGAGGTTTTCATAGTGTTCTTTGTTTTTGTTATAGTAGTGTTCAGGATCTTCCAGGAGTTGTTTATACACGGCCAGTATCTTATCCCGTTTTCCTCTTCCTCCTGAAAGGCACAGGGGAATAAATCTGTCTCTCAGTTTCTCCGGGTCTTTGATCTCGATCATAAATTCACTTGGGGCATCTGAGAGCATATGTGCGGGAGTATAGGAAAGGCCCGATGCGGCCGGAGAACCCACAAAGGCATGATTTTTTGCCGTGGGCTCCGAGATCACATAAGCCTTTATCTCATTGTTCCAGTACGCGTATTGTCCTCCGATCCCCGCAGGCCACATGGGCTGAAGCACGGGGAGAAAGCCGCACACGATAGTCAGGGGAACGGATGAGTCGATATCAAGAAGGATAAGAGCACCGGGCTCGAAAACAGGGGTGATGTAGGTAGCTTTGACAGTGAAGGATTGATACGTATAGGTCAGAGTTGTGGCCCAGGGGGATACGGAAATACGGCGGACAATATCCCCTGCGTTTATAGCCCGGGTGGAGGTGCCGGTGAAAAATGAGAGTTGAAAGTTGCGCACCAGCTTCAATGGAAAGGCCCAGGCTTCAAAAGAGCCGCTCTCATCTCCCAGAAGGGCGAACCTTCGTCCTGTTTTATTGAATGGAGTTCCCGGTTTGGCCGGCCGTTCAAGGCTGATGGCGCTTTCTTTAAGTTCAAATGCAGGGATGGAATCCTTTTCCGCAGAACACAAAAAATAAAATGTAAAAAACAGACCCATCAGAAATATGAATATTTTTTTCATGGTGTCCTCTTTATAGGATATAACTTTTATCCTGATTTATTCATAAAAAAATGGCGATGAGCATTTTTTTCTTTTTACTTTCAAGGATATACATGCTTTTCATAAAAATGGCAACTGAAATGTTTTTGTTTGTTTTTTCTTCAAT
>CAZSZS010000130.1:0-5176 GCA_964611275.1 uncultured Eubacteriales bacterium | reverse complement strand
AATCAAACATGAGAATTTCATAACTTCTCTCTGAGCTGCCCGCATAAATTCTCCCATCTCTTCCCTCTGATAGAAACACATATTCTGTTCCATTGACGATCTTCTCCTGGAGAGAGGCAGCTATTTGACGGTTCGGAACCTTCTTGAATTTATCCAGTTCTCTCATTATCTGGAAGTCTTTATCATACAAACCTATAGATAAGGTGAAATAATGAGATGATAGATCATCCGCGATCAATCGTTTCATTAAAAACATTCCGTTTTTTAGAGGAAAAAGGCTTTCAAAGCCCACATCTGTTTTCTTTTCCTTGATAGGACGTCCCTGCTCATCAAACACATGGTATTTTTGCTTGGGATCTTCAATGACCCATATGCCTTGATTCGGTACAGCCATAATTTCATTGGGATATTCCATTTCATGAGGGCCTTGACCCAGAACACCAAAGGAAGTGACAAACTCGCCGTTTCCAGAAAATTTATATATGAGATCTCCTGCTCCGGCCGGGGGGCGGAGAATGTATATATTCCCGTTTTCATCGATGTCAAAGCGGAAAATGTCGGTTAAGCCTATCTCCGCAATGGAATCGTCTTCTGTGTCGATCGAAAAGAGTTTTTCCAGGGAAAAAGATGCAGGATCATTTGGGATAACATACGGATCTAAATGATTGACCACTACCTCTACTCCGTTTTCAATTCTTCTTTCAATTTTCGGAGATCTCTCTTTACATGACATACTGAAAACAAAAACAATCGAAACAATTAAAATGAAGAAGAGAAATTTCTCTGCAGATTTGTTCTCATTTTTATTCATTACATATTCTCCCTTAGTGCTTTGGGTTCAAGAATACAGGAACACACCAAATACAGTCAATAAAAATTATAGGGGACGCTCCAAAAGGTACCACCCTATTTTACATCAATATTTCCAGATGATTTGGTATCGTCTTATGTATTGGTAACCTTCTTTATCTTCCTCAATAGTATAGATCTTATTATTCTTTATTATTTGAGGTATTGTCATAAGAGGGACCTTAACTATGTATTTCCCTTGTGGATCGAAGACATCATAATAATATCCATCTTTGTCTGTGACTTTTTCCCAAGTCTGAATAAAAATATGCCCTGCATCGCCGATTATTATTCTCTGAAAAGCAGATTTATATTTGCGTTGGACTACATTTATGGTTTCTGGAAGTTCTTCCAGCCGTTCTTTTTCTTCTCTGCTGATTTTAATAGGATTATAGCTCTTCATTATTTTTCTTATTACCGTTCCATTTGAATCAAAAATATCAATTTCATATTTCTCTGGATATGCGCAAACAACCCGATCATTTTGAGTCAAAGACCATCTCAATACAGGCATAAAAGGATTGAAATGATTGGGACTCGGCGCAGGAGCCGAAGCAAATGAAAAAAGATAATTCATATTCGAATCAAACTTTTTCAGTTCATGCCATAAATTATCTTCATTAATAAAAGCAATAACTCCGATTAGGTTTCCTTCAGAATCAATATCAGTTGACCTGAGATTCATCCGGGCAGTTGAGATGCTTTTAATGAAATCTCCTTCTCTGGAAAAAAAAGATAAACGCCGGTTGCTCATATCAGATACCATTATTTCATTTTGGCTGGTAAGGGATAAAGAACGAGGAACCCCAATTTCTCCGGGACCATGTCCTTTTCCGCTTATGGTTCTTAGGTATTTTCCATTTCTATTAAAAACTTTAATATGAGCTTCCGTGGAGTCAAGGACATAAATATTATTATTCTTATCCACAACAAGGTCACTGATTTGAGAAAATATGTATCCTTCTGTTCCCTTTGACCTTCCTACGGATAACTCTTCTGCTAAACGAAAGGCCTCCTCCTCATACATAGGTTTTATGGGGTTCCTAACAATAATAATATTATTTTCTCTCTCTATAGTTCCCTGCCATTCAGACCTCTGCTTTCCACAGGAAAGAAGAACTAGATAAATTAAAAAAAATATGGAAACTAGAACTAATCTTACTCTATTTTTTATCTGAATATTTCCTTTTTTGTTAACACTCACTTTTTCTCTGACTCTTCTCTCCAGACCCAGTCATCATCTTTTTCCATAACCATCTGGGTGATGGTCCAGGTCCCTCTTCCTCCCTCATCTTTCTGGTTGGACCCAACAGAATAGACAATAAATCCGGAGACCTCTTTTCTGTAAACATAAGGATTTCCGGTGAAAGGATCGACAGGAATTTCATTCAGTATACCCGGAGACAGCTCACTCAGCTTATCCGGAAAATCTCCATTTAAACTCTTGAATATCTTGCAGGCCATTCCGATCCGGGCGGTATCAAACAGGGCATCCAAAGTGGCCCGCTTGAGCAGAAGAGCTCCTATATTAGGAACTACAGCTCCAACCATTTTATAATACCAAGGAATTTCATCCATAATTTTTTCCAGTTCTTTGGAATCCCTGGATGCATAATACGGCATCTCAACTGTCTCAATCAAACGATTAAAGACCTTTGGTAACCAGATGATTTCATTTTTTAAAACAGGGCGAAACAACCAATAGTATGTCTCTCCTGCTGTGCCTAAATACAAATCATTCTCTCCTCTTAAATACAGAATAGCGGATTCCAATTGAGATATATCTTCTGATTGCAGAACCCATACAAGTCCTTCTTTCCAGGGCGAATCATCCCATTCCTCGAGTATTTTCTCCAAGATCTCTGTCTCAATCTCCCTGTCAGATACAATATAATTCAAACAAACCGCCACCTGTTTCATACAAGCCATATTAACAAGATAATTTACGAGAAACGGCTCCTGAAGATGGAGCTCAAGTAACTTTTTTGCCGCCAAACACTGGGAAATGGATTCTTTGACTTGTCCGCTCTCAGCTTTGAGCACCGCGTCAACACCTAAAAGCCGGATCCCTTGAACCACCTGAATCAGCTTCTGAACCTTAAGGTCATAGCCCCTCCATCCATCCTGGGATTTAAAGCAGGTTTTAGAAGAAGCCTCAAGTATGAAATCCAGGGCCTCTCTATTTTTATCAGCCAGATCCTGAATTGGTTCTCTAAGTCCTTCATCCATAGATCTTCCGTTAAAAAAGTCTTCAATAATCTGCCTAATAATTCTCTCTCCTCTGCTTCAATGGAAAAAGAAGCCTCTGCTTTTTTCCAATCCAGAGCCGCATTGTACCTCGGGTCACATTCCGGCTCTATATCTTTCAAACTTAAAGGAATTCCCTCTGCTTTCATCCTGTCCAGAAAATTCTCCAGCTTCCCTCCCGCCGAATAATTAAATACAGCTCTTATAACAAAAAATACAACAACCAGGGCCACAAGGATAATCCCAACTCTTAGCAGTATTTTTATTAGCTTATGTCCCATTGATTTCCTCCTTAATGATATCCAAGACATCCTGATAATTCCTTAACCTTCCATGCTTTTTATGCATCCTATAATGCCGGGCCAGCCATTGACTGAGATTTAACTCATGTTCAATGTTTATAAGACCATCTGTCATTTCCTTATAACGGATCTTCTGGTCTTTTTTTCGTTTTTTCAAGAAATCTGCGGCCTCATTTCTCGCCATCCGAAAGAGGTAAGCTGAAAGATTGCGTATAAGCCTGAATCTCAACTTATATCTAATGAGCCGGTAAAACACCTCCTGCAAAACATCCTCGGCATCCTGGGGAGAACCCAGTTTGATTGTCAGATAATGGTACAACTTATCTCCTAGGCTATCGAGAGCCTCTTCTATTTTCATGCCGGCCTATTATTGCTGTTTCCGTCATTTTATCATACAGTGATACAAACTCTTCACTTTTATAGACTCTCTTTGCTGTGAATTTATTTAATTATAGGGGACGCTCCAATTATAAGGGGACGCTCCATAAGGTACCACCCTATATTACTGAACCTGTTATTAGGAAGGACGCTCTTTCTGGAATTTATATCCTGTCCAGGGGATGGTCAAAATATGGACAGGATGAGAGGGATCGTCCTCAATCTTTTTCCGGATGTTGTGCACAAACGTATCCACAGTCCGGGTGGTAGGATACTGATCATAGCCCCAAACCTTATTGAGTATGGTTTCGCGGCTGAGCACCTCTCCTTCATGGGTGATGAGCAGGCTGAGCAATCCCAGTTCTTTGGCCGTAAAGTAGATATCCTTCCCCCCTTTTTGAGCCTCCTGTTTCCGGAAATCGATATATACATCTCCGAAAGAACACTCCTCAATGGGCCTTTCCTTAGGCTGTGTCCTCCGAAGGATTGCGTTTATCCTTGCAAAGAATTCCTTTATACCAAAAGGCTTAATAAGGTAATCATCCGCTCCCAGCTCCAATCCTAAAACCTTGTCTATTTCCTCTTTTTTCTCTCCGGTCAGCATGATGATGGGAGTTGTGATGTTTTTCTTACGAAGATTTTTGCAGATTTCCATACCTGTCATGTTTGGGAGGACCAGATCCAGCACGATGATGTCGACCTTTTCTTTTAAAGCCAATTGAAATCCCTCATTCCCATCAAAAGAAGAAAGGACTTTATAGTTTTCCGCTTCCAAAGCAGTGACAAGCGTCTCTAGGAAAGCCTTATCGTCTTCTATGATCAATATTTTTTTCATGACCTTGGGAAAATTAAGTTAAACTCACTTCCCTGTCCAGGTTGACTCACAATCCGAATGCTCCCCTTATGAGCACTCATAATGTGCTTGACTATTTTTAATCCCAATCCGACTCCCTTAGGAAATTTTTTTACAGCTTCAGGTGTTCTGTAAAAATTATCAAAGATTTTTTTCTGTTCATTACCGGAAATACCGATTCCCCTGTCTTTGATTTTTACCTCTACTTCTGTTTTTTTTTCTGAAACTGATATCTCAATATTTTTCTGGTCCCTTGAATACTTTATAGCATTATCAAGAATGTTAGTCAAAGCCTGCACAAAAGCATCCGGATCCACCCTCAGGACAACGGGATTATCAGGAAAATGCGTTTTGACTCTAAATTTTTCAGACTCAAACCTTGGTTTGAAAAGCTTCAGCATATTTTCAATCAATGGGATGATTTCCATGGGTTCCATTTGATACTGCTTTTTCTGCGAATCGATTTTACCAAAGTCCAGAATATTATGAAGAAAACGCGAAAGCCTTGTTGCTTTACGGCATCCTCAATTTTTCCATCCTTTAAAAT
>CAZSZS010000129.1:0-5076 GCA_964611275.1 uncultured Eubacteriales bacterium | reverse complement strand
AATGAAAAATGAAATGTTTTTGTTTTTTTGCTTTCATTTTAATTGCCATTTTTTTACCATTAAGGCAAGCCGATATGAAATTCAGATATGGCCTGTGCTCCCTTCATGTCATCACGAGGAGCGAAGCGACGTGGTGATCTTATGATGCTTCGTATCACAATGAGATTGCCGCACTCCCTGACGGTCGTTCGCAATGACATCTTCAATGTCGCCACGTCCACACCTGAATTTCTTAAGGTTTACACAACTTCGGCTTGTGAATAAATCAGGATAATCCTGGATAATCCTGTTAAGATATAAAGAGAATGGAAAATTGAAATATATAAGGAGAAGAGATGGAAGAAGAGAAATTATTGCTGATCCCGGGCCCTACTCCGGTTCATCCCCGAATAATAAACAGGCTTTCCCTGCCCACTGTCTCTCATGTAAGCCCTGTATTTGTCAGAGAATTTAAGGAAGCACTTTCCAACGTAAAGAAAATTGTGTTTTGTGAGCGGGGCAAGTCCTTTCTAATTGCAGGGGCCGGAACTCTTGCCATGGAAATGACACTGGTTAATCTGTTAGGTAAGGGAGAGAAAGTATTGGTTGTGTCTCAAGGTTATTTTGGTCAGAGAATGGGAGATATAGCTGAGAGATTTGGCTTTGAATATGATGTGATAGAGAGCCCGTGGGGCAGTGCTGTACAGCCTGATCAGTTGAGAGACCAGCTGGATAAAAAGGATTATTCCCTTGTTGTTTCAACGCATGTTGATACGGCGACGGGTTCCTGTGCTCCTGTCAAGGAGTACGGTCAAGCTGTCAGAGAGAAAGAAGCCTTGTTTGCTGTCGATGGAGTGTGCGCCACGGGAGGTATTGAGGAGAGAATGACAGACTGGGGAGTGGATGTGATCTTAACGGCTGCTCAGAAATGTTTTGGTGTCCCTCCCGGACTAGCTGTGCTCGTTTTTTCAGAGAGGGCCATGGATAAGAGAAAAAGCTTAAGTTCTGTTAGTGCTTATTACGGGGATATTTTGAACTGGCTTCCTGTCATGGAAGACCCATCCCGATACTTTTCCACCCCCTGTGTGAATGAGATAAGAGCCTTTTGTGAAGGGACCCGGGTCATCCTCGATGAAGGATTGGATGTGAGGTTCGAACGTCATCACAAGACCGCCCGCGCTTTCAGGGCAGGGTTAGAGAGCCTCGGGTTTTCTTTTTTTACAGAGGATGATTTTTTTGCAGATACCCTTTCACTGCCGGTCTATCCCCATGGGGTGGAAGATCGTGCTTTTCGAGAGAAACTGGCAGAGAAAAGAGTCATTGTGGCCGGAGGTCTCGGGAGGCTGAAAGGAAAGGTTTTCAGGATAGGGCATATGGGGAATATTTCTTATTCTCAGATAGAATTTGCTGTTGATGCTGTTGAAAAGACTCTTTCAGAGCTTGGATACACTTTTCATCCCGGCTCGGGTGTAAAGGCCGTAAAGGAAGTCCTTCAGAACTAAGTTAAAGAGAGGGGAGGAACAGTGATCTCCAGTGATGTTTTTTTTATCCCGGCAAATGAGGATGAAAGTACACAAAGCCTTTCAGAAAAGACGAGAAAAATTTTCCAGAGGCTGAATTTCACGGAACACATTGACAAAGACTCATTTGTGGCTCTCAAAATCCATTTTGGAGAAAAAGGGAACAAAGGACATATCAAACCATTATGGCTTTTAGATATTATAAATGTTATCAAGAATCGTTCCAAGCGTGTTTTTTTAACGGATACGAACACTCTCTATGTCGGTAACAGATCAAATGCCGTGGATCATACAATGCTGGCTCACGGGCATGGTTTTGATGCGAGAAGACTGGGGATCCCTGTGGTCATAGCTGACGGGCTTATAGGCAGAAACAGTGATGAGCTGCCTATAAACAAGAAGAGAATCAAAAAAGCCAGAATAGCCAGTCTTTTTACTGATTCGGACGCACTGCTGTGTCTCAGTCATTTCACAGGACATATGCTGACCGGATTTGGTGCTGCCATAAAGAATCTTGGAATGGGATGCGCTTCCAGGGCTGGAAAGCTTGACCAGCATTCAGATGTTCATCCAAGGGTCAAGCCCGAATTGTGTAATCTATGCGGAACGTGTTTTGATTTTTGTCCGGAACAGGCTATTGAGGAAAAATATGATAAAGCTTTTATTGACAGCCAAAAATGCATCGGCTGCGGTGAATGCCTGGTTGTCTGTCCAAACGGAGCGGTCAAGATGACCTGGGATAGTGATAAGATCCGCATCCAGGAGAAAATGGCAGAGTATGCCTATGCTGTGAGCCGGATTTTCGGACAAAAAATAGCTTATATCAACTTCCTCATCCATATAACCAAAGACTGTGACTGTATGTGCAAGGGAACGCCTCCTTTTATGGATGACATAGGAATTCTCGCCTCATTGGATCCGGTTGCTTTGGATCAGGCTTCTGTAGATATGGTGAATGAACAAAACGGAAGGGATATCATCAGTGAGAAGACAGGTGTTGATTGGTCTGTGCAGCTTGAACACGGAGAGAAAATAGGATTGGGGAAAAGAGATTATCATTTGATAGAGATATGAATAATCGGGGCGGTGGGATTCGAACCCACGACCCCAGCGTCCCGAACGCTGTGCGCTACCAGGCTGCGCTACGCCCCGATTTTTTTAAAGCTAACTATATAGCCAAACAACCTGAACTATTCATAAAAAAATGGCGATGTTCATTTTTTTTGCTTCGCTTTCAAGGATATACATGTTTTTAACAAAAATGGCAACTGAAAAGTTTTTGTCAGTAATCTTTCTTCAACTTTGACTTGTTCATCATCCAGGATAATCATCAAGTAAAGAAAATTGAGATTCTAAGAGACCTGTAAAATAATGAAATAACATGTAATATTACGACATATTACGACATTTCACCCCATTTCCTTGACAATAAAACGTTCTGGTCTTATGTTTCGAGTGTAACAAACAAAAAGATGGGTAAATGAAGATGTCAAAAAAAAGGGGGGGATGTCCCCTTTCATAAGTGAAGTTCTATCACGTCTCCATCTTGTAATTTATATTCTTTATTCACTTTTTGCCCTTCGTATTTTTTCTTTCCCCAAATTCGTGCGTATTTGAGGTTTTGAGCAAAATCTTTATGAACAGCTTTGGCCATGTCCATTACAGAGCTTCCGTGTTCAAATACAAATGGATCATCATAGGAAGGTTTTTTCCCGGGAATCTTGCTGTAAACCCTTAATACATTGAGGCTTTTAAATATTTTTTCTCTGAGCAGATCTAAGTTTCTGTTTTGAACAGTTGAACAGAAAATGGGAGTGAAAACGGGCTCAATGAATTCTTTTATTTGTTGTTCAATATCCGCTGTGTTCTTGGTTTCGGCTTTATTAAGGATGATCATGCATTTTTTCATAAACTGATTTTTTTCCTGATTTGTTTCGTTGCTTTCAGGAACCAAACTGATTTTTTTTTCACGGAGGACTTCCTGGATGGTCATTATATCTTCAATAGGGTCTTGGCTTGTAGTGTCAATGATGAGAAGTACGGTATCTGCATTTTTTATGATCTCCGCATGCCAGGCTTCCATATAATCCCTTGTGATGGGAGGTGTGTCTATAAGCTGGACCTGAACATTTTCGTACTTCATCATAGCGGGATAAGGCTTGTGTGTTGTGAAAGGGTAATCTGCGACTTCAGGTTCTGCATTGGTGAGACTTTTTATGAGCATTGATTTTCCTGAGTTTGGCGGCCCTATGAGAACGACCTGGCCGGCTCCGGATTTTTCTATATGATGTAAGGATTCATGTCTGGCGGTGGCTGTTTTTTTTTGGGATTGGGCTTTAAGTTTTGAGATCTTGCTTTTGTAAAGGGCTTGAAGTTTTTCCGTCCCTTTATGTTTCGGAATGATGGAAAGAAGCTCTTCCATTATTTTGATTTTTTCTGCTGGATTACTGGTATTTTTCAGCTTCTTTTCGACTTCAAAATACTGTGGTGGTAAGTTTGCCGGCATTTCCTTTACATTATATCCGATTTAATTTGGATTATCAATAATTTCACCCCTGATAAAAGTCCTTTTTTTATTCAAAAAAAATCGGCTGTTAAAACCGAGTTTTTTATTGAAAAAAAGCCTAAAATAATGTATAATCCATCATGATATTATGCCTGTTAGGTTATGTGAAATTCCTTCCTCCATAACCTTTGATTTATCTTTGAAAGCAAGCACATGAAAAAAAAGACCTATAGCGCAGAAAGTATAAAAGTATTAAAGGGTTTGGAAGCTGTCCGCAGGCGTCCTGCCATGTATATCGGCAGCACCGGACCCGAGGGGCTTCACCACCTGGTTTATGAAGTCGTAGACAACAGCATTGACGAGGCTCTGGCCGGGTACTGCAGTCGGATCTCAGTCATAATCCACGAGGACAGCAGCGTCACCGTTGAGGACAATGGGCGCGGTATTCCCGTTGAAAGACACAAAAAGATAAAAAAACCGGCAGCGGAAGTCGTTATGACAATGCTTCATGCAGGAGGAAAATTTGATACTAAGACTTACCAGGTTGCCGGGGGTCTTCATGGAGTCGGGGTATCTGTGGTCAATGCTCTTTCAGAGCATCTGGCGCTGGAAATCAAAAGAGACGGGGGGGTTTACGCCCAGGAATACAAAAGAGGAAAGACCCTAACAAAGCTCCAGCAGATAGGAAAAACAAAACGGACCGGCACAAAGATAAGATTTAGACCGGACAAAGAAATATTCAGTGATACAAATTTTAATTTTGATATCTTGAGCAAAAGGCTGCGGGAACTTTCCTATCTGAATATGGGTTTGAAAATATCAATCGTTGACGAGAGGACCGAAGAAAAACATGAGTTCCAGTACAGAGGCGGGATCAAGGAATTTGTCCAGTATCTCAACCAAAGCAAAACCGTCATCAATCCGAAAACTATTTACTTTGAAAGCAGTAAGGATGACATTATTGTTGAGATGGCTCTTCAGTACAATACAGGCTACTCTGAGACCATATTTTCTTTTGTGAATAATATTAACACAACAGAAGGTGGGACTCATCTAAGCGGGTTTAAGGCT
>CAZSZS010000128.1:0-6919 GCA_964611275.1 uncultured Eubacteriales bacterium | reverse complement strand
TTAAAAATCTGAAGGGAGCACAGGCCATACCTGAATTTCAGTATTTGACAATTAAAAAAAGGTTCATATGATTAAAATTCAGATGGAAGAAAAAAAAATTGTTCGTAATGTATTTGTTTGTACATTGGCGGGAACACTCGTATGGCTGAGCTTGATTTTCTTAGCCCCCTACCTGAAAAGAGCAGGTATTTCTGCCTATGCCTTTATTTATTCCATTTTTGCCCCGATATGCCATCAAAACCCATCCAGATGTTTCACCCTATTCGGTTATCCTTTAGCGGTCTGTACCCGGTGTTTAGGCATCTATTTTGGTTTTTTTCTGGGCACCATTGTTTTTCCTGCTGTCAATGGTTTCAAGAAAGTCAAGGTTCCGGGAAACAGACTTTTTTTCGCTTTTACAGCTCCAATAGTGATAGATACAGCCGGAAATCTGTTTCATCTATGGCAGACATCTGATTGGCTGAGGTATATTATCGGGCTTACATGGGGGACTCTTCTCCCCTATTATCTTATTGCCGGTCTTTCCGAATTGTTTTTGAGCCGGAAACATTTTTCTTGAAAAAACAAACCCAAACAAAATAAAATAGTAGAAACTCTTTTAGAAATCCTTTATTGAGGAGGCATAATGGAAGAACAAAAGACAAACATGCTTATACCTGCTCTTATAGGGGGTGGGATTGCTGGAGTCCTTTCTGGAATCCCTGTCCTGAACTGTCTTTGCTGTTTGTGGATTATAGGAGGCGGAATCATCGCTGTTTTTTTCCTTACCAAAGAAGAGGTAAAACCGCTGACCATGGGAGAGGGTGCCATCGCCGGAGTGTTTTCCGGCCTTGTTGCGACAGCCGCAGATTTTTTGATCAGCATTCCTTTAGCCCCGCTCACAAACAAATTCGCAGCTAATCTCATGGAGAGAATTGCAGAATATGCTGAGGAAATGCCTGCCGGGTGGGAAACATGGATGGAGAGAGGAGCCGGAAGTTCTCATATTTCTATGGTCTTACTCGGAATTCTCATCAATGCAATCATTTTTTCAGTGTTAGGCGCTCTTGGAGGAATTATAGGAGTATCCATATTTAAAAAAGACAAGACGAAAAAAGGGGAAAAAGATGTTGTTGACATTCCCGAAGACTCCAGAACTATTAAAGACGCAGATAATAGTAAATCCTGAATCTAACAAGGGCCAGACAGGCAAAAGATGGACCCTTATTAAGGAAGCGCTCGGTAATTTCTTCAAAGAATTCAAGTATGAATTTACTGAAAAGCCGGCTCATGCCACTGAAATATCAAGGTCTGCTATAAAAAACGGAATCGAACTTATCGTCGGAGTGGGCGGTGATGGGACAATGAATGAGATAGCCAATGGTTTTTTTGAAAACCATAAAATC
Source organism: uncultured Eubacteriales bacterium (assembly GCA_964611275.1). Classification (GTDB taxonomy): domain Bacteria; phylum Acidobacteriota; class Aminicenantia; order Aminicenantales; family Aminicenantaceae; genus WJMT01. The sequence continues at coordinate 5,534 of CAZSZS010000128.1, read as the reverse complement.
ATTAATCCCAGTACCACACTCGGAGTAATTCCCAGCGGAACAGGTTCTGACTTCAGCAGAAGCCTGAACATACCGCAAAACCTGAAGAAATCTATGGAGGTCATAACTCAATCCCAGTCTGATATTATTGATATCGGAAAAATCCATTACAAATCACTTTCCGGAAAAAACAAGGAAATGTTTTTTTTGAACATTGCTGACTTTGGTTTCGGAGGCGAAGTGGTTAAAAGAGTTGAGGAAAAGAGACTCAAGAGAAAAGCCTCGTCTTACTTAAGGACTCTGATTTTTACTTTCGTTTCTTATAAAAGTAAAAAATTAAAAATAAAGGTAGATGGGAAAGCCTATCCGACCGATGAATATTTAATAGGAGCCATATCAAACGGAAGTATTTTTGGTAAGGGAATGAGAATCGCCCCGTTTGCCCTCCTTGATGATGGATTTTTTGATCTGATTCTCGTTAAAGGGATGGAAAAAATCGAGTTCTTTTTGAATGTATGGAGGATATACAGGGGGACCCATCTCTCCCATCCAAAGATCAAATTTTTGAGAGGCAAGAAAATAGAAGTGATGTCAGAAGATGAAGAAGATGTCCTTATAGAAGCTGATGGAGAACTGATCGGTAAGGTACCGGTCACATTTGAAATAGTGCCCCGTATTTTTTCTGTCAGGACAAATTTAAAAAGGAAACTGACGCCTGCATAAAGGAAAACGAGGATTTTTTTTATTTTTTACGGTGTTGTAAATAAAGGAAGATATTGTTCGTGATAACGATTCTTCCGTTTTCGTCATAATATTTATATATTTTCGTCTTTCCGATAATTGATTTTCCTCCATATGAAGATTTGACCCTTTCAATATATTCAATTGTTTCCCGGAAAGGAGGTATGCCCTGATATTTTTTAACCGCTTCCTGACCGGCATTATAGGCAGCCAAAACCAGATCAAGATTCCTCTGGTATAGTGAGGTCAGGTCTTTGAGATACTTTGTACCCCCGAGTATGTTGTCTTCAGGATCAAAAACATTGGAAACACCGTATTGTTTCGCAGTCGAAGGCATGAGCTGCATGAGTCCTAACGCCCCTTTTGGAGAAACAGCCCTGGGATTGTAGTTGGATTCATTTTTTATGATTGAATGGATCAAATTAGAGGGGAGCCCGTATGTCACGGCTGCTTTAATGATAATATCATCATATTTTTCTGAATCTGAACAAAAGGAATAGGGAGAAAATGCAAAACAGACAAAGAGGGTGAGAGTAGAAATGAGAAATAAAACAATTTTCTTTCTTTTCATACCCATCCGGCCTGTTCTAAGTATAATAACAGAATGCATATAAAATCAATCCCCTTTAGGGGTGATTTTACTGTTTCAGTTGTTCTTTAATAAAAGAAAGCCCCTTTTTCACTGCCTGGTCCAGCTTGTCAGGTCTGGTTCCTCCTGCCTGAGCAAAATCAGGGCGGCCTCCTCCTCCTCCGCCTATCACCGGTGCTATTTCATCTATGATTTCTTTTGCCTTCAGTCTATCTGTTAGATTTTCATTCACAACCGCCACTAAGAGGACCTTGTCATTGAAAACCGTTGACAGAATAATCACATCTGAATGTGACTTTTGTTTTAGATTATCTGCCAGATCCCTGAGCTCTGAACCACTCAGGCCTTCAATTCTTTTTGTCAGGACAGAAATTCCGTTTATTTGATGCGTTTTTTCTTCCTTATGTTTGTTTTTTAGGTTTATCAGCTTTTGTCTGAGAGATTTGCATTCTTTTTCTTTTTGTTTTATGGATTCTTGAAGTTTGCCTATATGGTCAATAAGTTCATTTCTAGGGGTACTGAGCAACTCTTCGATTTCAGTTAACACGTCTTCGTTTTTTTGAACATAATCCAATGCTGATTCCGATGTGACAGCCTCTATTCTTCTCATACCGGCAGCAACACTTCCTTCTGAAATGACTTTGAAAAAACCGATCTCGCCTGTGTTGGTGACATGCACACCCCCGCAGAGTTCTTTGCTGAAATCTCCTATGGTTATGACCCTGACTTCCTCGCCGTATTTTTCTTCGAATATGGCAACAGCTCCTTCTTTTATTCCCTGCTCTAAGGAAGTGATTTTCGTGCTGACGGGGATACAGGCCTGGACCTGTTCATTGACAAGCGATTCCACGCTTTTTATCTCCGAAGGGCTTAAAGGCGAATAATGTGTGAAGTCAAAACGGAGTTTTTCCGGAGATACGAGTGACCCTGACTGCTTTAAATGAGACCCAACGATATTCCTGAGAGAAGCATGCAATAGATGGGTGGCCGTGTGGTTTTTACTTATCGCCTTCCTTCTTTTTATGTCGACCTCGGCCTCGACTTTATCACCGGTCTTCAGGGTTCCTGAAATTATTTTTATTTTATGAGAGATGATATCAGGAATCGGATAATAGGCGGATCTGACTTCCGCGGAAAAACCCGGATTCTTAATGATCCCCGTATCTCCGATCTGGCCTCCGGCTTCTGCATAAAATGGAGTAACGGATAAGAACACTTCCCCTTCTTCTCCCTTTTCCATTTTATTGACATCTGAGCCGTGTTTGATGATGGCAAGCACTTCTGAATCCGCTGCGCTTTCTCTTTCATAGCCGACATAGGTGACATTAAGGTCTTTGAATTTTTCATATTTTTTTCTTTTCTTGTCCTCAATGTCGCCTTTCCAGGATTTTCTTGCTTTTTCTCTCTGTTGATTTAGTTCTTTAGCAAAACCGTTTTCATCTATGTCCATGTCTTCGTCTTCAGCCAGCTCGCTGGACAGGTCTAGAGGGAATCCGTATGTGTCATATAGTTTGAATAATTTATCACCAGGCAAGGTTTTTCTCTTTTCCTTTTTGAGTTCCCTGACATAAAGGTCAAATGTTTTCATTCCGCTGGAAAGGGTCTTTATAAAGCGTTTTTCCTCTGATTGGCAGACCTTTGATATGTAATTAGCAGAGGAAATCAATTCCGGATAGGAATCTTTCATGATATCACAGACAACGCTGGTGAGTTTGAACAGAAAAGCATCCTTAAATCCCAATTTTTCACCGGCTCTGAAGGCTCTTCTGATGAGCCTTCTGAGGACATATCCTCTTCCTTCGTTGGAAGGCATGATACCGTCATTTATAAGGAATACGATAGCCCGGATATGGTCAGCTATTTTCCGTACGTATATTTCTTTGGTTATTTCTTGAATCCCCTCTTTGCCAGAGAGGGAAACGATATGTTCAATGAGCGGGTAGAAAAGGTCGTTTTCATAATTATCTTTCTTCTTCTGCAGTACAGTGGCTATGCGTTCAAGCCCCATGCCCGTGTCTATGGAAGGTGCCGGAAGTTCACTCAATTTTCCTCTCTCATCTCTGTTGTACTGCATGAAAACAAGGTTCCATAATTCAATGAAATCCTCGCTTCCGGATTCGATCAATTCTTTCGGGCTTTTCTTCTTAATGTCTGTGGCTAACTGGAAATGTATTTCAGAACACGGGCCGCAGGGACCTGTGTCACCCATGCTCCAGTAGTTTTCTTCTTTTCCCATGTAAAATAATTTATCGTCTGAAATCCCGATGTTTTTTTTCCATATTCTGAACGCATCCTCATCTTCTTTATAAACGGTCGCATACAGTCTTTCCGGATCGATCCCGTATTCCTCGGTTATCAGTTCCCATGCGAATTCAATGGCCCCTTCTTTGAAATAATCACCAAAAGAAAAGTTTCCCAGCATTTCAAAAAAGGTATGATGTTTGCTGGTCTTGCCCACCTGGTCGAGGTCATTGTGCTTTCCGCTGACCCTCATGCACTTCTGGACTGAAGCAGCTCTTGTGTATGTTCTTTTCTCAAGCCCTAAAAACATATTTTTAAACTGATTCATACCCGCATTCGTAAAAAGGAGCGTCGGATCATCCCTGGGTAAGAGAGAAGAACTTTTTACAATTTTATGACCCTTGGATGCGAAGTAATCAAGAAATGTCTTTCGTATGTGTTGTGATCTCATGGAATGATTTTATTCTTGTTCCTCATCTGTATCTGCTTCGTAGGCCTCTCTCTTTCCTTCTCTACTCTGGGAAATTTCTTTTTCCATATCCTCGATCGCTACATCCTGAGAAGAGCGGATTCCCATCACTCTTAACTTGAAGTTATCCGGGCTGGAAGAGTACCTGAGTCCCTGCTCGTAGGATATAAATCCTTCCGTATAGAGCCAGTAAACGGACTGGTCAAAGCTCTGCATCTTATACTGGGAGACTCCGGATGAAATGGCGTCTTTGATGAGACCTGTTTTTTCCCTGTCATTGATACAATCGGAAATATAAGGAGTGTTTATCATTATTTCCACAGCGGGAACCCGACCGCCTCCCTCTTTTTTCGGTATGAGCCTCATGGATATAACCGCTTTTATTATGCTCGCTAGCTGAAGTCTGACCTGTCTCTGCTGGAAAGGCGGAAAAATCGAGACGATGCGGTTAATGGTCTCCGGAGCATCCGTAGTGTGAAGTGTGCTTAAAACCAAATGTCCGGTCTCAGCAGCCAGAAGCGCTGTATCAATGGTATCTCTGTCTCTCATCTCCCCGACCAGAATGATATCCGGATCTTCTCTCAGAGAAGCTCTCAATCCTCTTGAGAACGAGGAAACATCCACTCCCACTTCCCTCTGGCTTATCATGCTTTTCTTGTCTCTATGCAGGTATTCAATGGGATCCTCGATAGTGATAATGTTTTCCTTTCTTCTCTCATTGATGTGATCGATCATGGAAGCCAGAGTGGTTGTTTTTCCTGACCCTGTGGTTCCTGTGACCAGTACAAGACCTCTGGTTTCTTCTGAAATATCTTCGATGATTTTGGGTAGATTAAGCTCATCTATGGTCGAAACTTCCAGCGGAATGATTCTTAGAACAATACCGTAAGAGCCCCTCTGTTGGTATATACTCCCCCTGAATCGGCCGAAACCGGGAAGACTGTAAGCAAGATCCAGGTCGTGTTCTTCCTTGAGCTTTTCTTTTTGAAAGTCATTGGTTATCTGTTCGGCTAATTGTCTGGTTGATTCGGGCGTCAATTTTGGATAGTCAGTCATGGTATTCAGTTTTCCATGGATCCGGATGATGGGAAAGTTCCCTGATTTTAAATGAAGGTCAGAAGCATCCTTTTCAATGGCCATTTTTAAGAGTTCGTCTATATCCATATTCCCCCCTCTTTTATTTTATTTTTTCCATTAATTGCCCTTATATTATACACATCTGCGCTTTTTTTGGATAGTCAAGCTCCATTTATTTGTACAAATAGGTCAGCCAGTTGTATTTGTCCTCTCTGTCGCCATTTATATACGCAAAAAACTCATCCTGGATTTTTTTTGTAACAGGCCCGATTTTCCCGCTTCCTATCTTTATTTTGTCTATGGTCCTTATTGGAGTTATTTCCGCGGCTGAGCCAGTAAAAAACACTTCATCTGCAATATAAAGCATCTCTCTTGGTATGGATGTTTCCTTCACTTCTATCCCTTTTTCTCCGGCAAGACGGATCACAGAGTTTCGTG
>CAZSZS010000127.1:0-4333 GCA_964611275.1 uncultured Eubacteriales bacterium | reverse complement strand
AAATCCGATCATTCTTCCCTCCCTGCCAGGACTTTTTGGGGTTCGATTTTCGTTATTTTGCGCGATGGAAAATAACTGACAATGCTTACTGAAACAAGCATCAGAAGGGCTGAGCCTACAATGATCTTCCACCCGTAAATGGGATAAAGCGAGGTAGAGATCGCCATGCCGAAATCACCGGCGCTTTCGGGCATCTTAATGCCGTTTTTTGCCGACAGGATAAGATAAGGCGTTGCGTAAAGGGCTCCAATGATCAAAGAGAGCAGCCCTTGCAGAGCTCCTTCCAGAGTGAAAAGCTTGATAACGTTTTTTCTTTCCATCCCAAGGGCCATCAGCATACCGATCTCGCGTTTTCGGCGATATATGGAGATGACCTGGGTATCAAACACAGCCAGAAGAGCCATAAACAACAGCAGCAAATACATAACAGCATAGGAGAGAATTTGGATCTTCTTTATCTCTTCAAGATCCCTCAAGAGATAGGTCAGAGACTTAAGCTCCCATACCCCGGCGCTCTCAAACGTCGGCACAAGATACTGCTGGATCACGACCATGGTGGCATGTTCATGGGTTCCCATCATCTCTTGTAATTTGTCGTAGGAAATCCATATCTGGCCATCATCCACAGCAGGTACCAGCGTATTCATGACATGGACGATCTTTATATCAGCCGCATCAAAAGTGCCGTCTTTATCCCGCCATCTTAACGTGACAATATCATCTTTTTTCAGTTGAGAGCTCTCGGCCATGCGGGTGCCGATCACTGCGGGTATGGTGTCTGTTTCAACGAGCAGCCTGTCTGTAGGCAGATTTAAAATGCTCTGCTCCGGGTCGATACCCTTTATCAGAATGTTTTTTATCCTTCCCTGCGGGTAGAGAGAGCCCTGAATTATCAGGATGGGTAAAGCCTTGCCTTGGTCTATCAGGGCTCTGATTTCCTCTGCGGGTTGAGCATGGCTTTTTTCAATGGTCGAAGGGTCGTAAGGGTCGTAATTTTGGTGCCAGTACTGCCCTCCTCCGCAGAGGGCATCTTTCATATTCTTTACAGTGGAACGGTTCATGCCCACAATGATTCCATTAAGGCCTATCATAGCCACAAAGACAATGGAAAGCACAAAGGCATTGAGCCAGGTTCTTATGCCGGCGCCGCGAATATTCCTGAGTGATAATCTAAGATTCACCATGTTCGACTCCTCTCAATCACTTACCGGAGACTTGGGCGCATCCTCACTCACCTGGCCGTCTTTGAGTACGATTTGCCTCCGCAGGTATTTCATGACTTTGTAATCATGGGTGGCAAAAAGAAACGTTGTCCTGAGTTCCTCATTCAATTTTTGCATCCTCTGGAGAATGTTATGCGCATTTTCAGAATCCAGGTTAGCGGTGGGTTCATCTGCCAGTACTATTTGCGGTCGCTTGACCATAGCCCGGGCCACTGAGACTCTCTGCCTTTCGCCTCCTGATAACTGGGAGGGTTTGGAATTTATCTTATCGAGTATTCCCAGCCAATCCAGGGCCTCTTTGACCATTTTTTTTCTTTTGGGTTTATCCATGTCCAGAAGCAAGAGAGGGAGTTCGACATTTTCATAAACACTGTAGATCGGAAGCAGATTGTAGGACTGGAAAATAAAACCTATGTTTTGGTTTCGTAACTGTGCGGCTTTTGCGTCTGTAAGGCTTTCTATCTTGTGCCCCAGAACTTCAGCATAACCTTTTGTGGGGTGGTCCAGCGCGCCTATGATATTGAGCAGAGTGGTCTTGCCCGACCCGCTCGGGCCTACAACTCCCGTGAATTCTCCTTTTTTTACGCTCAGATTGATATTAAGAAGGGCCGTCAGCTTCCTTGCTCCCAGGGGGTAGATCTTAACCAGGTCTTTAAGTTTTATGATTTGATTGTTTTCCATCTCTTTGTCTCCCTTTGGTCGGTGATCCTGTTTGTTGGCATGTGGGTTTTTCCTTATGGGTTATCCCTTCGGGATTTTCCCTAGGGGTTTTCCCGTTCTGAAACCTCAAGGTCTGATTTTATGTCAAACCTGCGGGTGTGTCCAGGATTTTGGGGGGATCAATTTTAAATGGCTATTTAAGAATTAAAGCACATCTTAAAATTATACTATTTTATTAATGCATGAGATTGCTTGGGATGGTCGATTCCTCTATAATTTTTCTGCAGCCATTTATATGACCTGGATTATTCACAAGTCGAGTTTGCTGCAGATGCGAGGCATAGGGTGCGAAGCTGTGGTCCTTCACCGCGAGTACCTTGTAACGAAGCAGATGCAGTGAGATCGGCTTGCCTTAATGGTAAAAAAAATGTCCAACAGCAAAACGGGGAGGCCCTCAGCCAACTGGAAGTGCTGCACACATGAAAAACTGAACCAACCTCTTAAGCAAGTGTTTGCCTGTTATCAGGATTTTATCCGGACCTATCCTGAAAGCCGCTGGATACCGGAAAAAGCTCTTCCCATTTTAAAAAGCCATGAAGAAGACAGTATATAATCCAAATCGCCCGCCATCACTCCAATTCATGGGTGAGAAAATACGCCATTGAGATCCTGGGAGATTCGCAGGATCCTCGCGCTTTGAAGGCCTTAAATGAAATTTTAAGGAAATGTTGTCGTATTGATCCCAAATGTTCGTGTAAGACTTTGAATATGAGATCTAAGACTAAAGTATGGTTTTTTAAAAATAGGGCTTTTGTCTCATATTAAAATTTATTTTTTCTTTTTATACTTGGGCGGTTGAATAAATTATAATGATAATTGAGAATTTCTGTACAAGATTGGAGAATTTGAAATGAATAAAATCCATATAAGTCTTACAGTTATTTTGATTTTACTCATCTGTCCTTCACTCAATTCACAACAAACCGGACTGGATGAATTCATTCTGGAAAAAATGAAGAAAGATCCCTTTCCGGGTTTATCAGCCTGTATTATAAAGGGAGATAAACTTGTCTGGAGTCAAGGATTTGGATGGGCAGATGTCGAAAATGAAATTCCTATGACTGCGGATACCATCCAAAACATCGGTTCGATTTCAAAAACAGTAACCGCCACTGCCATTATGCAGCTCTGGGAAAAAGGCCTATTTAAGCTGGATGACGATGTGAACAAGTATCTCTCTTTCGAAGTGCGAAATCCCCGCTTTCCAGATATCCCCATCACTTTTCGTCAGCTCCTAACGCACTGGTCATCTATCACAGATGGCCCTGCCTACAGCAAAAGTTATGCCTGCGGAGATCCAGCCGTTTCTCTAAAGGATTGGATAAAGGGATATTTTACTCCGCAGGGAAAGTATTATGATAAAGAAAAAAATTTCCATACCTGGAAACCTGGGGTAGACGTTGTTCCCAAAGGCCCAAGAGCTTACACAAATGTTGGATTTGGTTTATTGGGTTATCTGGTGGAGGTGATCTCTGAAATGGATTTTGCTCAATACTGCCAGGAGAATATATTTTATCCCCTGGGAATGAAAAACACAGGTTGGCACATACGTGATATTGATACTGCCAATCATGCTGTTCCTTACAGCAGTGTTACAGAGGACTTCGAATCTTTTTTACCCAGATATGACAAAGACAAGCAGCCCATGAAAAAGGGCGAGCTGTTTCCACATTGTCTGTACAGCTTTTACAATTACCCAGATGGTTTGGTAAGAACCAGTGTCAATGAATTTTCCCGGTTTTTAAGAGCCTACATCAATGATGGCACCTACCAAGGTGCACAAATCCTTAAACCTGAAACCATTCAGACCATGCTGTCAGAAAAACACTATGGCCGCGGATTATGCTGGGTTCAAAGCAAGTCTGAAGATGGTGAGATGGCTTGGGGGCATACCGGGGGGGATCCAGGTGTGGTTACCTTTTCGCGTTTCTGGCCTGAGAGCGAAATAGGTCTGATCATCTTTATAAACGGTGGACCAGGGAAAGGTTTCGGAGAGATAGTAAAACGTCTTCTTGAAGAAGCAGCCAAGTATTAATACCTCGCTCTCCAAAATAAGGGCTTTTTCCTTCATAACACCCTCCTCTCACTCAATCACTTTTTTTATTCTGGTGATTATCTATCCCTTGTCCCCTTACAATCAGGATATATTAAACAAGACCAGAACTCACCATATTTCCCACTTTTAAGAGTCATAGGCCCACCACACCTTGGGCAGGTCGGTATCTGAATGTCTGATTCGCTTCTGAGCCTCCCCGATCTCTCTAAGAACGCACACCAATCACAATTTTCTGGATCTGGAGATGGCAAAGGTCCATCTAAAAGTTGAATTACTTCTGTTAGATCACTATTAAATGATTCATCGTCTCGAATAATTTCAACCCACTCCAGAT
>CAZSZS010000126.1:0-4487 GCA_964611275.1 uncultured Eubacteriales bacterium | reverse complement strand
ACTCTTCATTTTCCCGGATTACATAAGAAAAATGGGGTAAAGTGGGGATAGTTACCTTATTTATCTAGTTCTTCCTCTTTGCTGAGATCGGATTTCCGGGCTATGAGAAGACGTATATAATTTTTGGCAAAGAAGTATTCTTCGATCTTATCAAAATGATATTGGGGTAATATCTTTTTCCAGTCTCTTTGAATAAAGTCATAGGCGTATTTACACTGCCCTTCAACAACGTTGAACACAAAACGGTGATGGAAAGGGATGGACTGGATATCAAATTTTGAGTAATCAAGGATATTGAGAGTTCCTCCTTTTTTGAGATGGGTAAGGGCATTGTGTAAGATGACCTTTCTAACTTCCTGCGGAAAACCATGAAAAACAAAACTCATGAATACCTTGTCATATTTTTCATGGAGATCGAAGGGTTGGTCAATACGCTGTTTTTTAAACTGAATATTGGGATAGCTTTTGCATTTTTTTTCAAACTGCCTCTGCATGATCTCTGATATGTCTAATCCTGTGATCTTTCCTCCTGAGCTTAAATATTTGGCCATAAGGCAAACATTGCGTCCTGTGCCGCATCCAAAGTCAAGGATACTGTCTTCAGGCTGAATGTGAAGCGATTTGATGACCTTTTTTATGAGCCCTTTATAGAGGCCCAAGGTGGCTATATCCAGCTGTATGTCGTAGTATTTTTGGGTAAAAGGAGTTAATTCTACCCTTGAATCCGGATAGAGTCTTTCTTGACTTTGAGGCACAGGGGTGTTGTCATTTTCTCTTAAGGAATCTCGTTTATGGGGCATCATATTTATATTTATTAAGATCTGGCCTCGATCTTTTTCTCTTTTTTATAATTAAAAATACGGGGGCTGTAAAGTTTTCTTTAGAAAATAGTGGAGGAGATAGCTTCGCTTTCTTATGGAAGCTTGCAATGACCTTGAGAAAAAACAGGACATGCCACAAATACAAGCCCTTTTTTTACTTTTATTTGACTGTAATTCTGACTATCTTCTGGATATTAATAAACTCTATTCCATTCTTTATCTGGAGTTTGATCCAGGGATCTTTGACTTCTATAACCTTGCCATCCAAGGAATCCGTAAAACTTTTTACGGTCCCTAGATAGATGGTGACTGTTTTCCCCACTAATTCTTGAAGCATTTTGATCCTCCAATTGGATAAAAAAACTCTTTTTCAAATCACCCTTTGAAAGCCCATTTGATCATTTTGGAGAACTTGGGGGGGCCGCCCTGCATAAGAATGCCGACCCGGAAGATCCGTCCTCCTATCCACACGATAAAAACCGTAAAGAGCAGAACCCCTGCCAGTCCGGCCCAGGGCTGCCACGCCGGGATACCCACAGGCGAGGCGGTTCGGATGAGCATGAGCATGGGTGTGAAAAGCGGGAACAGGGAGAGCCACGTGGCAAAAGCGCTGGTCGGTTCCTGCAGAATGGGCATGAAAACGAACATGGGCAAAAAGACAGGGATCATGGCCGGGAAGGTCAGGTTCTGGGCATCCTTGGGATCATTGCAGGCCGAACCGATGGCAGCCAGTATCGAACCCACCATGACGATCTCGAGAATGAGGAAGGCAAAAAACCAGGGGATCGTATGAAAGGGAATCATATCTGTAAATCCCAGCCTTCCCAGGAAGAAAACCCCGCCGGCAACATAGACCAGCGCTCCGGTCAGAGATACGAGCAGGCCTCCTATGACCTTTCCCGCCATAAACTGATGAGGCTGGAGACTGCCCATGAGGACCTCGGCTATGCGCTGTGTTTTTTCCTCCATGGTGCTCTGGAGAAGGGGCATGGCCCCCATCATCACGAGCATGAACATGAGGAAGAAAAGCACGATGGGCACGAGGATGGCCTCGAGTTCGCCGGTTCTTCTGGCTTCCTTTATGGCGCCTGTCTCTTCATCCACAGATACCAGTCCCATGGGCTCCACCCGGATCCAGGTCATGATCTGGTCAGCTCTGGGCCCTTCGATCCCTTCTTCTGACAGGCGGATCCTGCGGAGAAAGGGATTGATGGTGTTATCCAGCCAGGTGCGGACGCTGTCGATAGCCGCATTTTCTGCATGATAGTTCATCTGGAATGTGCTCTCGTCACCCTGAGGATGAAGCACGTTAGAGCCGACCTCTAAAAAGGCGTGAAGCTCTCCTTTGCGTATGCGCTCTGAAAGCTCAAGCCTCTGGGTCTGCGGATCTAAGGCACTGGGCGAAGCGACTTCGAACACATAAGCAGGCCGGACTTTTTTCCCGGTCTCTTTATCGAAAACAGCTTCCTCATTGCGCTCTTCGGCTGCTTTGAGGATCATGTCCGCTACGATACCGGCACGGTCTACGATGACCACGCGTTTATCCTTTGTGTCCACCTGGCCCTGAAGAAGATACATGGCAATGCCGCTTCCTCCCATCATAACCGGCATCAGGACCAGCATGATGATGAATCCTTTTGTTTTGACTGCGGCCAGATATTCCCTTTTTATAAATCTCAGTGTCTTACGCATCGGCATGCTCCTTGGCTTCGGGCCCGGCAATTCTCAGAAAAATGTCATAGAGTGTGGGTGTGGAGAGTTCAAAGCTGTAGACCTGAGTGCGGGACATGATCTGTTTGAGGACCTCCTGGTGATCGAATCCCTGACGGATGCGCAGCTCCTGGAGCTTTCCGAAGTCCGCGATCTTGTCCACGCCTTTGAGGTCGTCCAGGGCGGATCGTCCGCCTTCTGTCCGGATGCGGAGGGTATCGCTTCCGTAGGTTTGCTGGATCGATGCCAGAGTCCCGTCCAGGACCTTTTGTCCTTTGAATATCATGAATATGAAATCGCACATTTTCTCAGCCACATTCATGTCATGGGTGCTGAAGATGACCGTGGATCCATCGGACTGGAGGTCAAGGACAGCGTCTTTGATCACTTCCACATTGACCGGATCCAGACCCGTAAAGGGCTCGTCCAGGATGATAAGCTCGGGCTTGGCCACAATGGTCGAGATAAACTGGACCTTCTGCCCCATGCCTTTGCTCAGGGTCTCGATTTTTTTTGTGGCCCAATCGCTGAGCTCCAGCCGCTCGAGCCAGTAGTCCACGTCTTTGTCTACTTTATGTCCGCATTTAAGCTCCCCGTAAAACTTGAGGAGGTCGCGCACCTTCATCTTTTTGTACATGCCCCTCTCTTCCGGGAGATAGCCGATGCGGTCGGTGCTGGTCCCTTTCATTTCCTCTCCGAACGTCCGGATGGTCCCTTGGTCCGGGTAGAAAATGTTCATGATCATGCGCAGAGTGGTGGTTTTCCCTGACCCATTGGGCCCGATAAAGCCGTAAATGCACCCTTTCGGGACATTGAGGGAGAGTTCATCCACAGCTGTGACCGAACCGAAGGTCTTTGTCACATTTTCGATTTCAACTACATTCATCATTGGTCTCCGTTTGTTTCATATACGAATACATTGTAAGGGGGTTTAAGTCAATAGGCATTTGTCCTATATTGATGGGAAATCTACCCGTTTTTGATGATTGAGGCTCTTTGTGGATTATAATCCATTTATCTTAACAAATTGCACTCTACTGCCTTCGTCAATTGACTTCTTATGAGGAAGACAGGATACTAAACGCAAGTTGTTTTTCATTTAGTAGCACTATTTGAAAAAGAAGACTCGAATAGAAATTGGGGCAAATCAAAATATATTCAGGTTATAAAATCCAGATAATTGTCCTGATTTATGGTTCTGTATTCAGCTTCCGGATAAGCCCTGCGCCATTCTGATGGATGTTTTCCTTTTCTAGAGCCTAATGCAAGTAATTTATATAAATTCGTGGATTATAATCCAAATATTTATATAAATTATATGCTGCAGATTGAATTATTCCTTGTTCACAAATTGAATAAACTCCACAGGTGCTCCGTTTTCAACAATGAAGGCGACAATAACCCCTTCACTGGGACTATTGGGCTTGATGATAACCTCTTTTCCTTTGATCGCTTCTTCAATATCATCGACTTCAAAAGCCACATGAGGGATTTCTTTTACCAGTTCAGGAAGAGGGCATTTGTCTCCATAGCGCATCCATTGAATGCCGTAAGGATTGGACTCATGGTCTGTGCAGTAAATATTATATTTTTCAAGATAGGATTCACCTTGTTTGGGGGATTGAGTGGGGATTCCTGTATGATGATATTTCATGGTTTGATTCCTTTTGTTGTCATGTTTTTTTAAGAGTAAAATATTTTGCTTTTACGGGCTGCTTCTGTTTTATGATATCGTATTTCTTTATTCCTCTGAAAGTAAATCCAGATTTGTGCAGGACTCTTGCTGAGGCATCATTTCCGATAAAGCAATAGGCTTCAGCTTTCTGCAAATTTAGGTCTTCAAAAATGAATTTAAGGAGTCTTGAAACAACTTCGGTCGCATATCCCTTATTCCAGTATTTCTCATTGATTATGTAACCGATCTCTGCGGTTTTTTCTTTGACTTTTAAATGAGGT
>CAZSZS010000125.1:0-2056 GCA_964611275.1 uncultured Eubacteriales bacterium | reverse complement strand
CGAAAGCGATACAAAAAACGGACAACAAACTCATTATAAAAACCAAAGCCCTTTGCATGATGACCCTCCTCTCATTGGAGATGCACGAATGAATTATAGGGGAATTGACCATCATAAGCAATCCACGGAAAGGGGGAGTTCGGCATTCTCTCCAATGACACAATAATGGATTTATGATAAGATTACGGATATGAAAATTTCCGCGGTCATCATTACATATAACGAGGAAAAAAGGCTGGAGGCTGCCCTCAAAAGCATACAGAAAATAGCGTCGGAAATAGTAGTGGTCGACAGCTTCAGCACGGATGATACGGTTAAGGTAGCCAAGAAATATGACGCCAAAGTCTACAAGCGGGAATGGACGAGCTATGCGGACCAAAAAAATTATGCGAACAAAAAGGCCTCTCATCCCTGGATCCTTTCCCTTGATGCTGATGAGAGTCTTTCCCCCGGACTTCAGAGAGAGATTCTGGCATTAAAAGCCGGGGAGCCCGAAGAAGCAGGATTTTCAATGCCCAGACAAGTCTATTATCTGGGGAAGTGGATCCGGCATTCGGGGTGGTATCCGGACAGAAAAATACGGCTCTTTAAAAAAGACGATGCTTTCTGGCAGGGGGAATATGTACACGAAGAACTGGTTATTAAAGGCAAGGTCACAAAGCTGGAAAGCCCCCTCTTTCATCTTACTTATCGGGATATTCAGGACCATCTGAAGCGTATCAATCAATTTTCTGGCCTGGGAGCACAGAAGCTCTATGCTTCCGGGAAAAAATGCAGGTGGTATCACCTGGTTTTTCTCCCGCCTCAAAGATTCATAAAATCGTTTTTTTTAAAAGCCGGGATCCTGGACGGATTTGCCGGATTTGTGATCGCCATGCTTCACAGCTATGCCATTTTTGCACGCTATGCAAAGTTGAAAGAGATATGGAAGAAAGGAGAAAGAATTGAGCCTTTTCCAGATTGATTCAGGGAAAGAATGGAGAGGAGGGCAGAGACAGTCTTTTTTCTTGGTGAGAGAGCTCAAGAAAAAGGGATACCCATGCCGGTTTTATGTGCAGCCTAACAGCCCTCTTTACAAAAAGGCAGAGGAAGAAGGACTTCCGGTTTTTCCTCTGAGAATCAGAAGTGAAGCGAGCATCATATCAGCTTTAAGACTTGCCAGACACATGAAGAAAGCGAACTGCGTTCTGGTTCACTCTCATGATGCCCATGCCGCAGCTGTGAGTGCCATGGCGGCATCAAGAGCCAAGGTGCCTATTCGGGTGATCTCTAGGCGTGTGGATTTTCCTCTTAAGGATAATTATTTTTCAAAGATAAAGTATCACAGAGAAATAGACAGGGTCATCGCCATATCCGAAGGAGTGAAAAAGGTTCTCTTATCAAGCGGGATCGACAAGAATAAAATAAGTGTCATTCCCTCAGGTATTGACTACACGCCTTTTGAGAATATTGAATCCAGAGATTATCTTCACAAGGAGCTCGGTTTTAGTGATGATGACTTTTTGGTGGGGATCGTGGCTCATCTTGCAGACCACAAAGGGCATAAATATCTGATTGAAGCGGCCGGGATCATTAAGGAAAAAGCTCCTCAGATAAAACTGATTATTGTAGGGAAAGGGCCTTTGCGCATGGAACTTGATGAACAGGTAAAGAAAACGGATGTTGATGATATTGTTTTTTTCCTGGGTTTCAGGGAAGATGTCCCTCGTATTCTGGCTTCTCTTGATTTGTTTGTCCTTTCATCCTACTTAGAAGGCCTGGGAACCAGTATTATGGATGCCATGGCCAGCCGGTTGCCTGTGGTGGCCACTGAGGTCGGAGGAATTCCGGAGTTAGTGACCCATGAGAAAACCGGCCTTCTTGTCCCGCCCAGAGATCCCCGCGCTCTGGCCGAGGCGATCCTCAAGCTGTACCGTGACCGGAAACTGGCTACCTTATACGGAGAAGAAGGTTATAAAGTGGTTCATGAAAAGTACTCGTCAAGAGCCATGGCAAAAAAAATCATCAGAGAATACGAACACATCGCACGAAGAAAAGATGTGAAGCTGCGTCCCAT
>CAZSZS010000124.1:0-43882 GCA_964611275.1 uncultured Eubacteriales bacterium | reverse complement strand
CTTTCAGGTTGTCAAATATTGTATCTACCTCTGCTTTAAAATACTGCTCGTCTTGTCTTGCCAGTTCTCTGTACCAAAGCGGTCCGTCACTTTGAAAAACGATCTTAAGATCAATGGCGAGAGGAATATTTCTAAGACGCGCATTCTGTAACTCTCGTAGTTCATAGCGAGCCCGGTCATTAATGTCACTTAATTCCCACTCTGAAAACTTTTTGCTTATCCCTCCGTGTACGAAAACAATATCATTTATCATAATAACAACATTGTGTTTTAAAATCCACTTTCCGTATTCCTTGTTGAAATGTTCGATATAGATTTGTCTTGCCCGCTCATCATCTCTCATGATTTGGCTCCAGTATGATCTGAGAGACTTGTCTTCATCTGGAAGAGATGCGCTGTTTTTTTTGAATTTCTGCTCTTTCCTTCTTTTATATTCATCAGGAAGAAAAGAAACGAACTGCTCAGGAGTCACATATCCGGGTTGGTCAAAAGAGATCCCCGTGATGTTCATCTCTTCATGGTTTCCAATGAGAAAATGGACTCTGCCTCCTGCATTTTCCGCCTCTGTCTCAAGCTTCATGACGAGATCCAGCGCTTTTTTAGCATCAGGGCCTCTATCCATTATATCCCCAGTTTGTACGAAGTGGGTCAAGCCTGCTTTCCAGTGTCCGTCATCGGAAAGGATGCCCGTATTTTTGAGGATGGTTATGAAATTATCATAATCGCCGTGGATGTCTCCGACAGCAATGATCTTTTCGACCCCTGTCCAGGTGCATTTTATCTCATTGGCAGAGAGAGAAGGAAGAGTGAGGATGAGGACAGATGAAAGAAGGAGGAATGAAAAGACGAACCTGTTCTTTTTCATTTTTTTTATTTTCAATCTTACATCAGTCCCTTTTCTTTAAGCCATGAATCATTAAATATACTGCTGAGGTATCTGTTAGCTGAATCCGCGAAAATAGTCACTATTCGGGCAGGTCTGTCGATTTTCCGGGCAAGTTTAAGACAGGCCCAGACAGCTGCCCCGCTGGATCCTCCTGCGAGGATGGCTTCTTTTTCCGCGATTTTTCTCGTCATTTCAAAAGCTGTTTTATCCGTGATCTGATAGATATCATCTATAACAGAGAAATCCACACATTTGATAAGGAATTCATCACCGAGTCCTTCCAATAAATAGGAGGAGGGCTTTGTTTTTTTACCCGTATGGAAGTAATCATAAAAAATTGAACCTACCGGATCGACCCCTATGACCTTGATATTCGGGTCTTTTTCTTTTAAAAATTTAGCGGCTCCGCATATGGTTCCTCCTGTTCCGATGCCGGCTACAAAGTAGTCTATTTTTCCTTCCATCTGGTCCCAGATCTCAGGTCCGGTCGTCATATAATGAGCCTCGTTGTTCTTCCTGTCGTTGTGCTGGTCTAAATAATAGCTGTTTGGGGTCTGCTCTGCGATTTTCGGGGCAAGATTATTATAGCTGTCAGGTGATTCGGGGGGAAGTGTTGCATCGACCGGGATCAGATCAACGTTTAGGGCGCGAAGTATTTTTAATTTATCAGGGCTGATGGAATCACGTATCACAATTTTTAGGTTGTATCCTTTCAGAGAACAGACCACAGCAAGCGCCAGGGCTGTGTTTCCGCTTGAATTTTCCACAATGGTGTCACCCGGTTTGATTTTCCCGCGTTTCTCTGCATCTTCAATCATGTATTTTGCGATCCTGTCTTTAACACTGCCTGCAGGATTGTAAAACTCGATTTTTGCAAATATATCTGGCTTAACTCCGTCAGCAATTTTATTGAGTTTGACCAGAGGGGTATTCCCGATGGTGTCTGTGATGTTATTGTATATGTTCATTGTTTTCATGGGTTCCTATGATTTCCTAACTTAAAGTTCCCACGACTTTTTCCGTTGCTTCCAGAATCTTTCCGGATTCTACGACTTCCTTCATCGTTGTATGGTCTTTGTACAGAGGCCGGTCTTTGTCCAGAAAGCGGACATATTTACGGACCACTTTTTTTGCCTCGGCCACACCTTTTCCCAGTTTGTATTTTCTGAAATCCAATGCCTGAGCCGCAGCCATAAGTTCAATGCCGAGTATTCCGTATGCGTTATCCAGGATCTGAAAGTTTTTGATCGCCGTATTCATGCCCATTGAGACAAAATCTTCCTGGTCAGCGGCAGCAGGGATGGATTGGATTGAGGCAGGCATGGAAAGAATTCTCTGTTCAACGATCTGCATATCAGCTGTGTACTGGCTTAGCATAAGACCGGAAAACATGCCGGCGCCTTTGGTCAGAAACGGAGGAAGCCCCACACTCAGGGCCGGGTTGTTGAGCCTGTTTAACCGTCTTTCTGACATTACAGAGACCATGGTGATAGCGGCCCCGGCCATATCCATAGGAAGGGATACCGGAGTTCCCTGGAAGTTGGCGCCTGAAAGCTGCAGGTCGTCTTCGGGAAAAAACACGGGATTGTCTCCCACTCCGTTCAATTCTATTTCTACCTGGGAGCGGGCAAAGGCAAGGGCGTCGTGAGCCGTGCCTATTACCTGGGGAGTGGATCTCATGGAGTAAGCGTCCTGGACTTTGCATTGGATTTTTCCTTCCGCAAGGTCGCCACCTTGTATCAGCTTGGAAATAGATTTTGCAGACCTCACAGCGCCGGGAAAACCGCGGGCTTCATGCAGTTTAGGGGTATATGGTTTCATGTTGGCTTTTAATGCTTCCAGCGACATGGCAGCGGCGATTTCTGCCTGTTTGAGCCATCTGTCCGCATTATAAAGAAACAGGGCGCTCATGGCCGTGAGAAGATTGGATCCGTTTATCATGGAAAGTCCGTCCCTTGCTTTTAATCCGGGGATGGGTATCCCTGCCCTTTCCATGGCTTCTTTGCCGGATAATAGTTCTCCTTTATAGTAAGCCATTCCCTCTCCCATAAGAACCAGGGCGATTTGTGACATGGGAGCTAGATCTCCACAGGCCCCTACGGATCCTTTTTGGCAGACAAAGGGAGTGACTCCTTTATTAAGCATGCGCACGAGTGTTTTTGTGATCTCAGGACGGCACCCGGAATTTCCGTGGGAGTGGACATTGATGCGGCTCAGCATAGCTCCTCTGACATATTCAATAGGGGCCGGATCTCCGATTCCCGCGGCATGATTGTAAACCAGGTATTTCTGGAATTCTTCAATTTGTTCGTCATTCAATACGACTTCAGAGAATTCGCCTATACCGGTGTTGACTCCGTACATGATTTCCTTGGCTTTGATTTTTTTCTCTAACATAGCCCGGCATCTTTTTATTCGTTCTTCTGCGTCCGGATGAAGAGATACTTTTTCATTGTCCCTTGCGGCTTTAACCAGTTTCTCGATGGTCAATCCGGTTCCATTTAAGACGATAGTCATTTTCTGTTCTCCTTATAATATACTTTATTTAAATAGGTTTAGATTAAATTTTTTAGCAAACTCAATAGCTTTTTCATAACCGGCGTCAGCATGACGGAAAATAGCTGTTGCCGGGTCATTATACAGGACTCTTCTTATGCATCTATCTGCTCTGTCCGTTCCATCCACGAGGAGCACCATTCCTGCGTGCTGGGAATATCCGATTCCCACTCCGCCTCCGTGATGAAAAGAGACCCATGTGGCGCCGCCGCTTGTATTAGCCATAAGATTAAGAAGGGGCCAATCAGATATGGCATCAGATCCGTCTTTCATCCCTTCTGTCTCTCTATAGGGAGAGGCAACGGAACCTCCATCCAGATGGTCCCGGCCGATGACAACCGGGGCTTTCAGTTTTCCTGATTTGACCAGATCGTTAAAAAGGAGCCCAGCTTTTTCCCTTTCGCCTAACCCGAGCCAGCAGATCCTACAGGGAAGACCTTGAAAAGCCACTTTTTTTTGCGCCTGATGGATCCAGTTGATCATTTTCTTGTTTTCAGGAAAAGCTTTGATCAAAGCCTGGTCTG
Organism: uncultured Eubacteriales bacterium; assembly: GCA_964611275.1. Lineage (GTDB taxonomy): Bacteria > Acidobacteriota > Aminicenantia > Aminicenantales > Aminicenantaceae > WJMT01. The sequence goes on along the minus strand of CAZSZS010000124.1, from coordinate 39,916 downwards.
TTTCATATATGTCTTGAGGATCTCCGGATAAAGCAGCCCATCGAAAAGGTCCTTTTCCTTCGCAAAATTGAGGACGGATGTATTCCGGAACAAAACCCGGATAATCAAAAGCGTTTTTCTCTCCGCCCTGTTTGGCGAATTCTCTTAAATTGTTACCGTAATCAAAGACCCGGCTTCCTTTCTTCTTCATTTCCAGAATAAAGGAGACATGCCTGGCCATACTTTTGAGGGCTAGTTTTCTGTACTTATCCGGATCGGATTTTCTGAGCTTTAGGGCTTGTTCAAGGCTTAGTCCTGCCGGAACATATCCGTTGACAGGGTCATGAGCTGATGTCTGATCCGTAAGGACATCGGGGATAATGTTATCTTTAAGAAGTTTTTCGAGTACATCCCCGATGTTCCCTACCAGTCCGACCGAGACGGCTTTTTTTTGGCTTTGGGCCTCCAGAACCATTTTTTTTGCTTCTTCATATGAATGGGTCATGCGGTCGATGTATCTTGTTTTGATTCTTTTCTTTATGCTTTCAGGATTCACATCCACTCCAAGAAATGTGGCTCCTGCCATTGTAGCAGCCAGAGGCTGAGCTCCGCCCATGGCTCCGAGTCCGCCGGTTACCAATAATTTTCCTTTGAGATCTCCATTAAAATATTTTTCTCCGCAGGCGGCAAATGTTTCATAGGTGCCCTGTAGGATTCCCTGTGTTCCTATATATATCCAGCTGCCTGCTGTCATCTGCCCGTACATGATCAACCCTTTTTCCTTGAGTTTGTTGAAATGGTCCCAGGTCGCCCAGTGGGGGACTAGATTACTGTTGGCTAAGAACACGCGGGGAGCGTCAGAATGGGTACGGACAATTCCCACTGGTTTTCCTGATTGGATGAGTAGACTCTGATTTGATTCAAGTTCCAGAAGAGCTTTTATGATTTTTTTGACGGATTCTTTGTCTCTGGCGGCCTGGCCTGTTCCTCCGTATACAACGAGATTTTCAGAATCTTCGGCAACATCGGGATTTAAGTTATTGAGAAGCATCCTCAGAGGAGCCTCTGTCTCCCATGTCTTGGCTGATATTTCGGTTCCTTCAGGAGCTTTATAGTCAGGATGGTCCGCATATTTTTTTATGAATTCTGTATATTTCACGTTATCCTCCTTGTTTTTTGTTCATATTCTTTAAAACCCCCTCACAAAAGCTTTCTTTTTCAAGGGCGTCTTCTATTTCATCCAGAGCTTTTAACAGACAGGCGCTGTTTTCGTTTTTGTTGAGGAGTGACTGCATGGACTCTCTCATTGATTTCCATACGGGTTTGATCTCATGCATCATTTTCTGACCGCTCTCTGTAAAGCCTATCATCCTCTTCCGCTTGTCATTTTTATCGTTCGTGAATTTCACGAGGTCTTTTTTTTGTAGATTGGTGACGAGCTGACTGACTGCTGAATGGGTGATCTGGAGTTCTTTTGCGATTTCCGTTACAGACAAACATTCTTCATTGTGAAGTAAATAAAAAAGAGGGAACCAGCTCACTTCAAATGGGATCCCCAGTTTTTTATAAATATTTGATACATCTGTCAGGAACCGGTCGCTTATGCGTTTTAAGCGGGTACCGATGATAAGTTCGCCTGCATTTCTATAAAAAGTCATTAAGGCATGCCTTTTTATGTATTTATGTTAGCACTTACATTATTTGTCTTTTTTGCTTGAATTGCAAGTAAAAATAAAGTTTTTCATGTCTATTGAAGAAAACTCGACAAAGTTATATCAGGAATGTAAAATACTAGATCATACTATTTTTTTAATAACGGAGTTTGTCATTATGACCCGAAACGATTTTTCTTTTGCCTTAACCAATCCTTTGTCTCTGTTGTTGAACAAACCGGCCAGTGAATTTCAAAGGTCTGACCTGCTTAAAATAATAGAGAAAAAGCAAATCGAACGCATCACTTTTCATTATACTGCCATTGACGGAAGGCTTAAGGAACTGAAGCTTCCGATATCCAATAAAGAAATTGCAGAGAGGATTCTTGCTAACGGGGAACGTGTGGATGGATCCTCATTGTTCAAGGGCCTTGTGGAAGCATCGGTATCTGATCTCTACATCATCCCTCAATACAAAACAGCCTTTCTCAATCCATTTGATAAGGGAAGCCTTGATTTTATGTGCCGTTTTTTCACGAAAGAAGGGGAGCTGGCTCCTTTTGCTCCGGATTCTATTTTGAACAAAGCGTACTCTTTTTTCAAAGACAGCACGGGTTTTGATATCCACTGTTTGGGTGAACTGGAATTTTTCCTTATATCTGAGACTGAGAAGGAACTGTACATGCAGAAAAGTCGCAACAATTATCATGAATCCTCTCCCTTTGTAAAAAGCGGCGCAATTTTAACCGAGATCCTCAGATACATCACACAGCTCACCGATGCTGTTAAATATGCCCATTCCGAAGCAGGATACATTGATAAAATAGAATCAGAAATAGATGAAATAAATGGAAAACAGGCGGAGCAGATGGAAGTGGAATTTTTACCAAGGCCCGTTGATGAGATGGCGGATGATCTGGTCTTAGGCCGCTGGCTTATCAGAAATATTGCGTACAAACACGGGTGCATAGCCACATTTGCCCCTAAGATTGAGGATGGGATTGCGGGCAATGGTTTCCATATTCACATTCAATTGATGGCAAAGGGAAAGAATATGATGAAAGGAGCTGACGGGAGGCTTTCGGAAGAAGCGGAACGGTTGGTAGGAGGTCTTTGTGACTATGCGGACTCAATCACAGCGTTCGGAAACACCACTGCATCTTCCTATTTGAGACTTGTTCCTAACCAGGAAGCTCCCACAAAAATATTTTGGAGCGGCTTAAATCGACAGGCGCTCATTAGAGTGCCTCTGGCCTGGTCAAAATACAAGGACCTGGCAAAAAAAATCAATCCTCAGGAGTCTTCCATGCTCAATGGGGATTTTGAGAGCAAAACAGTGGAACTGAGAAGTGCTGATGGCAGTGCTTTTGTTCATCTCCTTATCGCAGGTATAGTGATGGGTGCGGAATGGGGGCTGAAACAGGAAGGTTCTCTGGAAACAGCGAAAAAACTCTATGTCAAAAGTCAGCTCAGTCAAGACCAGGGCATCATGAAATCATATAAGTCTCTTCCCAGGAATTGTAAGGAATCAGGTAAAATACTTTTGGAAAAAAGAAACTTATATGAGAGAGAAGGAGTTTTTCCATCGTATATTATTGATTATATTGCAGCTTTATTAGATAAGGAAGATCTGGATTTATCTCGACACACAACAGAGGAGAGTTTAAGAAGGATAATGCATAAGGATCTGCACAAACACTAACGAGTTCATCATTCAGGCTAGATAAAAATTTTTTATTAAAAAAACTTGAATTATATAAGAAATTTGTTATAATAAAAAAAAATCTTATTTTGCTGGCTGGGTAAGATTTAGTAATACCCTCCTTCATTATCCCCTTTTTGCTTATTTTCCCCAAAATAAACAGCCAGCACCTCACCCCCTTCTTATTTAAGACTGAGCTTTAATGAAGATTAGATTCTGCGGAAGCGCTCAAATCCTGATATTCCAATAAACTCCAGTCTATCCTTTTTTTCTATTTCGTCAAAAAGAAGGTTTAATCCCAGCGTATCGCTGGATATGTGGCCTGCTATGACTATATTCAGATTCGCCTCCTTTGCTTTTTTAAGATGCTTTTCACCGATGTGCATTCCAACGAGAGTACTGATGCCGCTGTTCGCGATTTTATCGAATATGTCTTCTGACCCTCCGGTTCCTCCGGTCATGTCCACATATATTTTCCCGCACTTGTTGTTTTCAGAGCCGTTTATTATTTTTGGGGGAGCCTGTAAAACGGACGATTTTTTGTATTCGGGCATTTTTTTTAGTAATCCCAGGAGTTCTTTAAGGTTGTATGGTTTTTCTTTTTCAAACAAGTTTTTCAAGTAATTGGTAACACAGTTATCAGCAGGTGTATGTACGCACACCATAGGGATGTTTAAAATCCTTGCCGCATCAACAGCCCTGTTATGGTTGACCGGAAGAATTCCTCTTTCGACTTCACTGATTCTTTTTTCCATAAGTTGTTCCGCAACGCTTATTGTTATTCCGTAAAGGGAAAGGAGGTCAGACTGAAGTCTCATTACATCATAAAGCTGGGCAAGGGCAAATCCTTCAGGATGATGGGATATGATACAGTCGATGTTTTCATTTCTGTCTGTGTTCAATCTCTGTGTTAACAAGATTTCTCCGATTTCCATGTCTATTCCCACTATGACCTTTTTGATTTCAGTATCTCCGTCTCCATATAAGATCCGTGTATCGGAAAACGGATTGAACAGTCTGTCTTTATCATAAAACTCTTTGTCTTCATCACATAATTTTTCGAATTTTTGTTTTTCCATTTCCATCAATTTATCGATTTCCTTTTTGTCTCTCAGGTCGTTTTCAATTCCTATGGAAATGGCTTTTTTATAAAATTTGTCTAATTTCATCCGGCATCTCCTTTTTGTTTTTATGTAAAAGCCTGTACCTGAATATTCTTAAATATTTTGTTCCTCAGGTCAATGATGATAAGCACACATTTTGACCCGATTCTTGATATATTTTTATCTCAAATGTAACCATACATTGACATTTTCATTTATTGATGGGATTTAAAATATCTATAAATTTATTAAATTCTATAACATACATGATTTTTTATTATTTGGCCCGTATCTTGAATACTATTCAGTTCCATGAGCATAAAAAACGGTCTGATATTTTTCTCAGAGTGGATATTTTTCGAAAATATCGGTCAAAAGGGGAGACGGAGGTGATGGAGATGGTTTAAACACAGACGGTGCTTAGTAAATAAAAGGAAAAACAAAAATGAAAGGAGAAAAAAATGACAAAAACAATATCCTTGGTCCTTATAGGGATTTTATCTTTGACATTGATTCTGTCTTCAACAACAATGGTTCTTGCTTCTCCGTCAGATGTGGACGGATGCTATGATTCTCATCAAAGATGTTTTGAAAGAGCATTGATGGGCAATTATGGAGTCATTAAGACGACTTTAATGTTGACTGCTTGTGATGTGGGCCTTTTTCGTTGCGTGGTAGCCTTTGCTATTTAAATGGGTTTGTATTCAGGGCCCTCCGGAACTATTCTGAGGGCCCTTTGGAGGTATTCATGAAAATAAATGCTTTGAATATTGTTTTAATAATGGTCTTCTCAGCTTCTTTATGCAGTAACTCTTTAAGTTTCAGTCAAGAGAATGTCTATTATACGGAAGGGATAAATATGGAAACAGGAAAAGAATATATATATTATTTCCCTCTCCCGGCTGAGATTAAATATGACTCAAAAAACATATATGTCCTTGATGCATCTGACGGCAATATAAAAATATTTTCGAAGTCCGGGGAATATAGAGATATAATAGCCCGAAAGGGGAGAGGACCCGGTGAACTCGACATGCCTTCAGGAATGGATCTGTTTGAGGATAGGATTTATATCGCAGATAAAATGAACCGGAGGATCCAGGTCCTTGATAAAGACGGGGGCTATTTAGGAGGTTTCAAGACCAATTTCTTTCCTGATCGTATTGTGGTGTTGGACGAGGATAGGATAGTTGTCTCAAAGCTTCCTCTGATTGAGAAATCAGAAGTGACAATGACCTTTTGTTTTAGCCAAAGAGGAGAGCTGTTATGGGAAGAATTTGACTCTTATTACTCAGGAGACAGAGTGTATGACATTTTTCGAAACAGGATAAATCTCGGGATAACAAAAGAAAAAGAGTTGATCATCGCCAGAAAAAATAACGAAAGGAACATATACAGATATTCCCGTGAAGGGACCCTCGTAGAAAAAATTAGCATCACAAAGGAATATCTCTGCAAAGAAGTGGTCCTTCCGGTAAAACAAAGGAAAAAAATCATAAATTTATACAGTGAGTTTGCCATATCCGATAACAGACTCTATTTACTGGCATCACAATATGCTTCCAATGGAAAGAGCAAGGACCTTGTCCCCGGGAAAAAGATACATGTATTTGATATAAAAGGAAATAGTCTTGGAGAGATTGAGCTCCCGGACAGATTTAAATTAATAAGCATTGATGGAGATCGAATATACGGCATCAACAGTGACAGTGAATTGAGGATTTTAAAAGTGAAGGAGAAACGATGAAGGCAGGGATTCTGCTTTTATTTTGCCTTTGTTTTTTTTATGGGTTTTTTTGTGATGCTCAGGAAATATTTGTTTATTCCTCATTTGACGAAGCGGTTAAAAACAGGAGAGGGCCCCATCTTTTGGTTTTCTTTTCGACTTCGTGTCAGGTGTGCTGGGAAGATCTTTTTGAGATGAAATACTTTCTGCATAAACAGAGCATTGATATCCAGCTCGTTGGCGTTTCCAGAGATCTAAGAGAGGACCTGGAGAAGTTTGCGGAAATGTATTCCATTGACTGTCCTGTTATCTGCGACAGAAAAGGGGAATTATATAAAAAATATCAGGTGGATTTAGAGCCTTTTAAACTGCTTATAGTGAACAGCCGGGTGTTTTATAGAGACAGCTATTATGATACTTTTCAAAAAAGAGAAGAGAGGATCAAGAAAGTCCTTCTGGGGTTTAAATCAAAATGTGTTTGAATGCCGGTCCGTGTCACAGAAGCTGTTCAGGTTTTTTAGTGTCGTAACATTCAAAATCTATGCCTGTCTCATCAGCCAGAGCTTTCAATTCAGCCAAGTGGTCTCCCCTGACTGTCATGGGGTGGTTAGAGTTGATATGGTTTTCTATTTTACCGCATAATCTCAGATACCAGTGAGGCCAATCAGGGCTGCAGTTTTTTGACCTTTCTCTCCATATCTCGTCAGTGGGTATATCAGTGATCCCTCTTCCCGCACATAAATAGAGTTTATGGTTTTTATAGGAAAAGCGGGCCCATGTTACGGTCCCGGGGATTCTGGCAACCAGTGAACAGGTCCCCCCTCCTTTTTTAAAGTACATGTAGGTCTGGCGCTCTGACCAGGAACCTTCAAGAGATTCATGACTTCCTTGTGCAAAATAGGGGGCTAGTGAGCCTGAGTTGACAAACCAGTATAGAGATTTTTCTGAGTCCCAGTAACGGAGGTCGTTAAATCCTACCGGATCGTTGTTGCTTAAAAGCTTCAGTACCTGCATAGTGAGAGCGGCTCCGTCATCAGCCTCTGTAGCTATGACAAATGTGTTTCCGTCCGTATCAGGCCTTAATCTGTTGTTCAAAATTCCGAGTGTGAGGTCAGTGGCCGGATAGTGCTCGATCCAGTCAAGCTGATCCTGGACTCCCATGAAGTCTAATCCAAATTGTTTCTTTAAATCGAGAAGGGCATAATACACCTTCATCTGAAAAAGAACCATTTCTCTGGTGAGGTGTTTTTTAGGGTTTTTACCCAAACGGATATCCATTCCTTTTTGGACGAGAAATTCAAGGGCCTTTTCAGCTTTAGCATCAGAGATCTGTTCAGACATTTTTAAAAGCCTCAGTCCGTCGAACCCCTCTCTTGCGATTCCGAAATAATGAAGGAAATCCGCATCCGAGATTTTATTCCACATCTGCATTGACCTGGGACCCACAGCTCCATATAGCGATCCTGACAGCGCTTTCAGCACATTTCTTGCTTTTTCCCGGGCTTCTTTTGTAACGGTTATGTCAATGTTGACTTCTTTTCCAGGATGGTAGGCTCCCTTTTCCAAAAAGGCCCTTAAGGGTTCTCTATATTTTTTATGGTCCTTAAAATCCTCCACAAAAAGCCTGTGTGTATGGATTCCCATTTGAGAGGTACCTGCTGTGGCAGCTAAAAGGCCGACAGCTCCGGGATAGTCAGGGATAGCGCTTCCAAGCATCAGTTTTGGAATATCATCAGGAAGCTGCCAGAGAGGACTGACAGTGAAATCCGGATAGGCCCAACCGGCCATAAAGGCAATGAACCGGCCTCCTTTTGCTTTTTTAATGACCTTTATTCCTTCGGCCACGCTGGAGACGGGTTTCTCAGGATTGAGTACATTTGCCTTCCAGCCGCATTTCTCTATGACTTTGATGAGCTCGCTCAGTTGTTTTTTAGCTATGGGCCAGACTTCTGCATTCGGTTCATCCCTGCTGTCAAGAGGCAGGTATATATCAACATGTCTCTTCATAAAAGCCTCCTTTTATGGCATAAAAATTTTATTATTTGAAATAATGTTCAAGGTATTCTCCTCCAGAATCCACATTTTCTGAGGTGAATATCCTGGAGGATAAGGTTATTTCTTTTGCTACAGGCTCTCCGCGAAGGATAGCCAGGGCTGTTTCTATGGCTTCTTTCCCGCCCGTGGGGTATTCAAAGGATGCGGCTAAAATGCCCTGTTTCACATAGATCTGACCTTCATGAGGAAGGGCGTCTATCCCTATGAACACGATGGTTTTCTCACGCCCGACGGCCTGAGCCGCAAGATAAGCTCCGTGAGCTCCGGGATCATTATGAGCGTAAACCAGGTCGATTGTATCAAAACGGGCCAGGGCGGATTCCATCTCTTTTCTGGCTTCAGGTTCCAGCCATTTCATATCCGCTTCAAAGATGACGTCTATATCACTTCCTTTGATTCCTTCTCGAAATCCTGAATGCCTGTCTTGTCCCGGGGTAGACGTCATCAATCCTTTGAGCTCGATTATCTTTCCTCCTCCTCCCAGTTTTTCAACGACCCAGTGCCCGGCAGCCTTTCCGATCATTTTATTATCACCCCCGATGAAGCAGGTGTACTTGTCACCGAGTATGCGCCTGTCCAGGATGATGACCGGAATCCCTTTGTCATAAGCAGCGGTCACGGGAGGAGTCATGGGAGCCGCCTCTTTAGGAGAGACGATCAGCAGGTCCACATCCGCATTGATGAATTCTTCTATCTGTGACCTTTGCGTTAAGGAATCATTCTGTGCGTCTTTAAAGATGACTTTGATTTCGGGGAAGTTTTCCGCTGCATTCTTGATATCTTGATTCATCTGAACGCGCCAGGGCTCGCCCAGATTGCACTGGCTCATTCCCAGGGTCCATTTTTGTTTGGCTTTTTCTCCGGGTCCCTCACCGGATTTTGAAGTTTCCTTTTTTCCGGAACAGCTTGCAAGCACCACGGTGATAATAGTCAGTATAATTAAGTATTTTTTCATAACTCTATCTCCTCATCTATCCTGACCTATTCGTTAAAAAATGGCGATGAATATTTTTAAGTTTTACTTTAAAGGATATACATGCTTTTGATAAAAATGACAACTGAAATGTTTTTGTTTGTTTTAACTTTTATTTTAATTGCCATTTTTTTACCACTGAGGCAAGCTGATCTCACTGCATCTGCAGCAACCTCGACTTGTTCATCATACAGGCTATTTGCGGTATTTTTGGAACAATACGGCTCCAACTATGATAGTCCCGGTTAACATCAAGCGGCTGGCTTCTCCCACCGCATTGATGCTCAGTATTTTTTCAAGATATCCGATGGTCATAGCTCCTATCAAAGTCAGCCCTATCCCTCCTGTTCCTCCCATAAGATTTGTTCCGCCTATGACCACGATCGCGATCGCCGTAAGTTCATAAGTCATTCCGGCTTCCGGGTCGCCCTGAAATTCCTGTGCGGCTTGACATATGCCGGCTATGGCACAGAAAAAACCGCTTGCCCCGTAAACCAGAAGTTTCGTGGCTGTCACAGGGATTCCGGAGAGCCGGGCGGCTTCTTCATTTCCTCCGACAGCATAAATATGACGTCCACAGCGCAGTTTTGAAAGGATCAGCCAGCATATGAGTATGCAGCCAAGAAATATCAATGTCACGACCGCGATATTTTCATGGAATATTTTTGAATTGATGATGTTGAATATGGCGGGAGCTTCCACGTATTTGTAGGTGCCATCTGCTTGAAGAACAGCTGTGGATATTTTTTGTCCCCCAGAGACCCATTTAGCCATGCCTCTGGCAAAGACCATCATGGCAAGAGTTGCAATAAAGGGCTGTATCTTAAACCGATCAATAATAAAACCGGATGTGAGACCACAGCTGAGTCCGGCTAATAGGCAGACCATAATGGTAAAAAAAGGAGGCCATCCGAGGTGAATGCTGAACATGGAAAACAAAACAGCAGTGAGCCCAAGGATGCTGCCTACTGAAAGATCGATTCCGGCTGTGATGATAACCAAGGTCATGCCGCAGGCAAGAATTCCAAAAACTGAAATATGCCTGAACATATCTCTATGGGTGTCCCATTTGAAAAAGGCGCCGTCAGCGTTGAAGATGATTCCCAGAATAACAACAAAACAGAGCGCTGCAAAAGCGCGCACCACAGGGAGCCTTGATAATTTTCTTAGTCCGGTAAGTATGTTTTCCGAAGATGGGCTTATCCTCACAATCATTCTCCCATAGCAGACTGAAGTATTTTTTCCTGAGTAGCCTCTTTTCTGTCAAACTCAGCTGTGATCCTTCCCCTATGTAAAACAATAATCCTGTCAGACAGGGCCAGCAGCTCAGGAAGTTCGGATGTGATAAGGATTTGAGCAAGGCCTTCACAGCTCCATTTGTTCATCAATTTGTAGATTTCGTGTTTGGCTGCAACATCTACCCCTATAGTTGGCTCATCCAGAAGTAAAACCTGTGGGTTTGTTTCCAGCCATTTTGCCAGAACGACTTTTTGCTGGTTTCCTCCTGATAGAGTAGAAACAAGCTGGTTGATCGAATTGGCCTTGATGCTGAATGATTTAAAGCTCTCAGAAACAGCCGCCTTTTCTTTTTTCTTTTGTATCCAGCCCCATTTTGAAAACTTTGGTAAAGAGGAAAGTGTCATGTTTTTCTTGACTGACATTTCAGAAATAAGGCCTGTATATTTACGGTCATTTGTTAAAAGGGCTATGCCCTGACGGATGGATTTCTTCGGAGACGTGACTGTGTGTTCTTTTCCTTTAAGACGGATCTGGCCTTTGTCTATTTTCCCGTTTGTTCCGAAAAGGGTATTCAGAAGAAGGCTTTTTCCAGAACCTTGAAGCCCGGCGATGCCTAATATTTCCCCTGCATGAACGCTAAAAGAAATACTTTGTGCAGGAAAATCTTGTTTTTTATCCGGATCGACCAAACTGACTTTTTCAGCGGAAAGGACCGTTTCCTTTCTTTGTTCTTTCCCCTTTTTTCTTTGAGGGAATTGCTCGATGAGCTCCCTCCCCACCATCCATTTGACCAGCTTATTAGAAGGCAGTTCTTCCGCCGGGGATGTTCCGATGTATTTACCGTCACGCAGAACGCTGATCCGGTCTGCGATTCTATAGATCTCTTCGAGCCTATGGGATATAAAGACAATGCCGCGGCCGCTTTCCCTGAGATCGTTTATTATTTGAAAAAGCCTGGAGGCTTCCAATGCATTAAGGGCGCTTGTGGGCTCATCCATTATGATAATATTGGATTTATAGACCAAGGCTTTGGCTATTTCAATCATTTGCTTTATGGAAAGAGGATAGAAACCGAGAGGTTTTGATATATCGATATCCATTCCTAACCGTTCAAGAATGGAACGGCACATTTCATTTTCTCTTGAAAAATCCATTTTTCCGAGAAACCCGGATCTTTCTCTTCCAAGAAAAATGTTGTCCCTCACGGACATGGAATCCACCAGAGACATTTCCTGATAGATGGCAGATATCCCATGTCTGGATGCATGCGAGGGAGAATGGAATCTGACAGAGTGTCCTTTGAGTAAGACCTTCCCTTTGAAATCCGTATGAACACCGGATATGATTTTGATCAGAGTAGTTTTGCCGGCTCCGTTTTCTCCGGCCAGTACATGAACCTCTCCTTTTCTAATGTCGAACGAGACATCATCAAGCACTCTTACCCCTGAGAAAGATTTTTCTATATGCGTCATTTTTAGCAAGACGCCAGAGAAAGACATGTCTTGAACATGAATATTTGAGTCCATTTGATTTTTTTGAGATATAACAGAGGACGGCATTCATGTCAAGAAATAAAGGGGGGTAGACAAAAGAACAGAGGAAAAGAGGCCTTCGGAAAAAGGAGGACCTCTTTTCTATGTATGATTAATAATTATGATTTTTTTTCAATACTAAAAACATCTTTAATGGCTTTATAAAAGGAGTCTTTAGGAATAGCTCCTTGGGCCATTTGAGGTTTTCCGTTTTTTGGAATGAACAATATAGAAGGGATGCTCATGATTCCAAACGCCTGGGCGAGCTCCTGTTGGGCTTCAGTATCGACTTTGTAGATGTTGATTTTGTCTTTGAATTCCTCTTTAAGGTCTTCAAGTATAGGGGTGACCATTTTACATGGCGCACACCAATCTGCGTAAAAATCAATGATACAGGGTTTGCTGCCCTTAAAGCTCCATTCTCTGTCTTTTTCAAAATCAAATATTTTTTCTTTGAAATCTTCTTTCGTCAGATGCTCCATTTTTCTTACCTCTCTTGATTTCCATTTATGATATTTGAATTAAGGTTATGAGTCAATTTAATATCAAAATGAATAATAATAAAATGTGTTGACTTTAAACACACGGCCTATTATAATTGCTAATAGCAACAATTGTCAAGGGAAAATATATGGATCATCTCAAATTAATGGATATTATTTACGACCTATCAGATAAATGTTCCGGGCATCGAAACAGGCATTTGAGAGAATTGAAGCTTTCAAAGGCTGAATTCAGAGGTCTTATCTGTATGGATAAGAGCCGCGAGATCACTTGCAAAGAATTTTCAGAGAAGATGGGTCTGTCCATATCCAGGGGAAGCCGCATTATTGATAAGCTCTATAAAAGAAATTATATTCAGAGGACAGATTCTGATACAGACAGAAGATGCAAGATGATCCGGTTGACTGAATTCGGAGAAAGAATCAGAAACAAGATTGAAGAGGAAAAGAAGAGATGCGAACAAAAGCTGATAACAACTATCCCTGAGGATAAATTAATCCAGTTGAAAAAGGACCTTGCCGATTTGATAAGCAAGCTGTAGACGTATCAATACGGCTATTTTTTTCTGAATAGGTCAGGCTTGTTAAGGAAGAGAATAATGCCGAAGAGGGGACTCGAACCCCTACGAGCTAATGCTCACATGGCCCTCAACCATGCGTGTCTACCAAATTCCACCACTTCGGCTTGAGGTATAGAGAGAAACCGGAACTATTTTTTTTCTGGATTTGAGGTGTCTTTCTCTTCTTGTTTTTTTTGTTCTTTTTCTGCTGTCTTGTCGGCTGGAGCCGGTTCCTGTTTTTGTTTCTCAGTTGTTTCCGTAACAGCTGCTTTTTCTCCGGAAAGAGCGGACTTGCCTGTTCCGGACGATAGGATCCAGAGACCAAGGGAAGTCAACATAAAAATGATCGCGCAGGCTGTGGTCACTCTAGAGAGAAGGTTCTGACCTCCTCTGGGTCCAAAAGTGGATTGACTGCCCCCACCTCCGAATGCTCCCGCCAGGTCTGCTGCTTTTCCGGACTGGAGCAGAACCGCTATGATAAGCACCAGGCTTACAACAACATGGATGATTGTGATTAATATGCTCATTTTTGTTTTTCTTTATAAGCTTTTTTTGCCTCGTTTATGATTTCAACAAAGGAGCCTGCTTCAAGAGAAGCACCTCCGACAAGGGCTCCGTTTATATTCTTTTCTTTGATTAAAGAAAAGGCGTTTTCTGGTTTTACGGAACCTCCGTACAGTATTATAACACAGGAGGAAGTGGCTTTTCCAACCATTTTTGCTAATTGTTCCCTAATGAATGCATGGACTTCTTCTGCCTGTTCAGGAGAGGCAGTGCGTCCTGTACCTATAGCCCAAATAGGTTCATAAGCGAGGATCACATGAGGGAGCAGATCTTTATCAATGTTTTTCAATCCTTGTGTGAGCTGCCTTTCCACTTTGTTCATCGTTTGGTTGTTTTCTCTCTCTTCTAGCGTTTCTCCAATGCATAGGATGGGATACAGTCCGACAGAAAGGGCTGCTTTGATTTTCTTATTCACATTTTTGTCAGTATCTCCGAAATACTGTCTTCTTTCAGAGTGACCTATAATAACAAAATCGCAGCCTGTATCTTTGATCATGGAAGGGGATATCTCTCCGGTATAGGCTCCGCTTTCCTCCCAGAATATATCCTGTGCTCCTGTGAAAATACCGGTATTGAAAAGGACTTTTTTTACTTCACTCAATGCTGTGAAGGGCGGCATGATGACGATTTCCACATCTTTTTCTTTTTTGGCCGCCTGTTTGATTTGTTTGCTCAAATGAACAGCTTCAGGAATGAGGCTGTGTAGTTTCCAGTTTCCTGCTATAAACGGTTTTTTATTTGATAGATTCATCATCTCTCCGATAACGCTTCGATTCCGGGCAGAGTCTCGTTAGCAATAAGCTCTAAAGAGGCGCCTCCGCCCGTAGATATATGAGATATTTTTTTTTCCACTCCTGCTTTTTTAATAGCTGAAACAGAATCTCCTCCTCCTACTATGGATAGAGAATCCGAGGCAGCTACAGCCTTTGCTATACCCGCAGTACCACGGGAAAACTCATCGATTTCAAATACTCCCATCGGGCCGTTCCAGAAAATGGTCTTTGCGTTCTTGATAAATTGGGAGTATTTCTTCACTGTTTCAGGTCCTATGTCCAGCGCCATATGATCCTCAGGGATCGGAAAACAGGTCAGTGTCTGAAACTCAATACCAGGCTTTATCTCCCTGGCGATGATATGGTCTGATGGAAGAAAAAATCGCACTCCTTTTTCCCCTGCTTTTTTCAGAAGTTCCAGAGACAGCTCTTTTTTTTCTTCTTCCACAAGGGATTTTCCCACTTCAAAACCCATGGCTTTGAAAAATGTATAAGACATGGCGCCGCCGATGAGAATGGCATCGGCTTTTTTTATAAGGTTTGCAAGTACGGGGATTTTATCAGAGACCTTGGCTCCCCCGAGAAGTGCAATATAAGGTCTTTGAGGAGCTTCTATGATTCTTGAGAAGTAATCCATCTCCTGCCGGACCAGGAATCCAGCCGCTGCTTTATTGACAAATCGGGTGATGGCAACAATGGACGCGTGAGCCCTGTGGCATGCGGCAAACGCATCATTGACATAGCAATCCACTCCTTGAGCCAGTTCTTGAGCAAAGGAGTCATCATTTTGTTTTTCTTCAGGATGGAACCTGAGGTTTTCAAGAAGAATGACTTCCTTTTCACTCTGTCTCTGTTTTAATCCGTCAACCTCCTTTCCGATACAGTCAGGAGCCAGCGTAATTCTATGGGTAATGAGCTGAGACAGCTTCTTTGAAACAGGATAAAGGCTGAACAGAGGATCTTTTTTGCCTTTAGGCCTTCCCAGATGAGAACCGATGATGATCCGTGCTTTTTGTTCCAGAAGAAAGTTTAAGGTGGGCAGGACGGCTTTGATACGGGTGTCATCTGTAATATTTCTTTTATCGTCAAGAGGGACATTAAAATCAACCCGAAGGAACACTCTTTTGCCTTTAAGATCCAGATCTTTGAAAAAAAGCATTTTTCTCTATCTCGATATGTATTTACAGAGATCTCTCAATCTGCAGGAATAGCCCCACTCATTGTCATACCAGGCAAGAATTTTCAGAAGATTGCCCTGGATGACCTTTGTGAACTCTCCGTCAACGATGGAGGAATGCGGATTGGCCATGTAATCGACTGAAACAAGTGGTTTTTCCGTATAGTCAAGGATTCCCTTTAATTTTCCTTGGGCCGCTTCTTTTAATACCTGGTTCACTTCTTCTTCGGTCGTGTTCCTTTTTAACTCAGCTACCAGGTCGACAACGGATACATTCGGTGTCGGCACTCTCAAGGCGATCCCGTCTATTTTTCCCTTCAGGTCAGGAATAACCAGGCCGGTGGCTTTGGCCGCTCCGGTCGTGGTGGGTATCTGGCTTACGGCAGCGGACCGGGCTCTGCGCAGGTCTTTATGGGGAGCGTCCAGGATCTTTTGATCTCCTGTATAGGAATGGATCGTGGTCATAAAAGCTTTTTCAATGCCGAACTCATCATGAATGATCTTGGCAGGAGGGGCCAGGCAGTTGGTCGTGCAGGAAGCGTTTGAAATAATGTGGTGTTTACCGGGGTCATATATTTCCTCGTTAACCCCTAAGACCAGAGTCACATCAGGATCTTTTGCAGGCGCTGAAATAAGGACTTTTTCCGCTCCTCCGTCTTTGATGTGCTTTTCTGCATCCGTTTTTTTTCTGAAAAGTCCTGTGGATTCAATAACATAAGATATACCAAGGTTTTTCCACTTTATATCAGAAGGATTTCTTTCACTAAATACTATGATCTCTTTTCCGTCCACGATAAGAGATTGATCGGGGGCTTCGATGTCTGCGTCAAGAATGCCTAACACTGAATCATATTTAAGCAAATGGCCCAGAGTTGCCGCATCAGTGATATCATTGACAGCCACTATATCAATTTCCGGATCTTTGTAAGAAGCCCGGAAGAAGTTCCTTCCTATTCTTCCAAATCCATTGATTCCTATCTTTAGACTCATTCGTTTTCTCCTTTTTTTTTTATTTTTACGTATTACTCATGTATGGTCCCATATGTCGCGTCATTACTAAAAACCACTTTTTTATGGTAAAATTTCTAGAAATGCACTTATTATAATAATTATTTTTTTTTGAATTACAAGGAGCAATCATGAAAGTATTGAATTCTTCCCAGATGAAAAGAATTGACAAAAAAGCAATAGAAGATTTAGGGATCATAGGGCCGCTTTTAATGGAAAATGCCGGTGCTGAAATATCAAGGGAAATGATCAAACGGATCCCTCTATTAGAAGAAAAATCAGTCACCATTGTGTGCGGGAAAGGAAACAACGGAGGAGATGGATTTGTCGTCGCCCGCCATCTGTTCAATAAAGGATGTTCTCCTAAGATCATACTTCTAGCGAAAAAAAGAGAATTAAAGGGAGACGCTGAGCTGAACTGCCGCATTGCTGACAAAATGGGGATTTCTATCACTGAAGTCGTCAGTCAGGAAGAATGGGAAAAGGTCAGAAAAGCGGTCATGTGTTCAGATGTCATTGTGGATGCGATATTCGGTACCGGACTGGAAAGACCGGCGGAAGGAAGATATGTCGAAGCAATCAATGACATCAACAAGTCGGATGCCTTTATTGTGGCCGTGGATATACCGTCAGGTATTTCTTCCGATAAATTCCAGATCATCGGCCCCAGCATCAAAGCCGACCTGACAGTGACCATGGCTGCTCCGAAAATATCTCATGTGTTCCCTCCGGCTGAAAACTATATGGGTGAAGTGGTCATAGCTGATATCAGTGCGCCGCCTTTTTTATTTGAGGATGAATCACTGAACATGGAGATGATAGAGAAAGAACGTATTGTTTCTTATTTTAAAAAGCGCGACAACAACACTCATAAAGGCACATACGGGCATATCTTCATACTGGCCGGCTCTCTAGGCAAGACCGGTGCCGCTGTAATGGCTGGAAAAGCCGCTCTGGAAATGGGGGCCGGGCTGGTGACCGTAGGAACACCAAAAAGCTGCCTCCCAATAGTGGCAAGGTCCATGATGGAACTGATGACAGAACCGCTGGAGGAGACCCCTGAATCGACTCTTTCTGAAAAGGCTCTGGATAAAATAAAAAAACTTTTAAAGGGAAAGGATGCTGTCCTCATTGGTCCCGGCATCTCAACGAACAAGCAAACAAGAAATCTCATTAGGTCCCTGCTGCCTTTGATTAAAGTCCCGGCTCTTTTGGATGCGGATGCTTTGAACTGCGTGGCATCTGATCCGGAAGTATTAAAGTCCTTGTCCTTTCCTGTGGTCATAACACCCCATCCGGGCGAGTTTGCGCGGTTGGTCAAAACATCGGCAAAAGAAGTGGTGGAAAAAAAGTTGGAGTTGGCCCCTGAATTTGCAAAAAAATACGGCGTGTATGTTGTGCTTAAAGGGTACCGGACCATTATTGCGACCCCTGATAAAAAGATCTTTATCAATCCCACTGGAAATCCGGGAATGGCAACCGGAGGTTCAGGGGACGTTTTGAGCGGGATGATGGCCTCTCTGATCATGCAGGGAGGAGATTTCTTGAATGCTGTTCTGGCATCTGTTTATGTCCACGGATTGAGCGGAGATATGGCAGTGAAAAAAATAGGGGAAAAATCTATTATTGCAGGTGACCTTATAGACTTTTTGCCTGGAGCTGTTATGAGCATGGAGCAGGAGAGGAGAGATAAGTAAGATATGACAAAAAGACGTTTGATCACACGGTCCGAAAAAGAGACCATTTTTATTGCTGAAAAAATAGCATTGGAATTCCAGGGAAAGGAGATCGTCCTCCTCACAGGTGACCTTGGAGCCGGCAAAACTGTTTTTACAAAGGGGATCGCACTTGGATTGGGTTTAGAGAACATAAACCAGGTCTGTTCCCCTTCCTACACATTATTGAATGTGTATAAAGCAAAATATGATATCTATCATCTTGACTTTTACAGGCTAACCAGAGCAGAGACTGGGGATCTGGGTTGGGAAGATCACATAGGGAGCGGAGTGATTGTCGTGGAGTGGGCGGAAAAAATAGACTATCAAGGAAAGGCTTTAAGGATCAAAATAGAAATAGGAGGGGAGGAGGAGAGGATTTTTGAAATAGAGTCCTAATTTTTTCCTTTTCTTATTTCTTTCAGAAGATTCTTAGTCGAAGCAATGACGTCAGCAGAACCCAGGATGGCGGAGATGACAGCAATCCCGTTCACGCCGCTTGACAGGACAAGTGCCGCATTTTGGGGATTGATCCCTCCTATGGCAAGGATGGGAATTTTTATGTTTTTCCTTATCATTGCAAGCTGATCCAACCCTATGGGTTTTGACGCTTCTTTTTTTGATCCAGTGTCAAAGACAGGACCCACTCCGATATAATCAGCCCCTTGTGATTCAGCTTCTTCGGCCTGTTTATTGTTCGTTGCTGTGATCCCGATTATTTTGTTTTTCCCCATTATTTCTCTGGCAAATGGGAGGGGAAGGTCTTTTTGGCCCAGGTGCACGCCGTCTGCTTTGCAGGCCAATGCGATATCAGTACGGTCATTGATGATCAAGGGAATGCCATAGGGAACCAGCGTAGCGGATAACTGAAGGGCCGTGTCTAAAAAAGCACGGGTATCTGTGTTTTTTGAACGCAACTGTACTATGGTAACACCTTCTTTGACAGACTTTTCTATGGTTTGTATGAAGTTGGTTTTGTATAAATACCCGGTGTCAGCAATCAGACAGAGGCTCCAGTCGATCCGTTTCATTTCAATAGGATTATAGCAACGGAAGATATGATTCACAAGGAGCAACAGTTGTTGAAATAAGTTTACGGATTAGGTATAAATTGAAGGAAAAGGAAAAGAAAAAGGAGAGTCTGCAATGGAAGTCATCAGAAATAGTGTGGATTTTTTATGGGGTAATCTTTATTTGAGGTTTCTTTTAATCTTTTTATTGACCGTTATCGCTGCATGGATCGCGAAAATCATATTGAAAAACATCCTGAAGCCATTGACCAAAAAGACCAATACCAAAATAGATGACCTCATTGTCAGGAATCTATCTTCAGTGATATTCTATATCATCATTGCTGTAGGGTTGAAGGTCAGTTTGACCTTTGTCGCTTTAGACTCTTTTTATTATCACTGTATTGTAGATACATTTCTGATTATCGCTGTGACCATACTTGTCGTGAAGATAGTCAATGATCTGGCCCATCACTGGAAGAAGGATTGGGCTTTAAAGACAGCCTCAACAGCAGACGACAGATTGATCCCTATGATAGAAAAAATCGCAAAGGTTATCATCATAGCGCTGGCAGTGATATTTATTTTTGATTCCTGGAATGTAGATATCAGCCCTTTGCTGGCAACAGCCGGTATTGCCGGCATTGCCGTGAGTTTTGCTGTTAAAGATTCCCTGGCAAACATTCTGGGTGGGCTGCAGCTTGTTCTGGATAAGACATTTAAAGTAGGGGATAAGGTGAAGCTTGAATCAGGCGAGTTGGGAGTTATTCTTGATATTGGTCTCAGAAGTACTAAATTGAAAACATATGATAATGAGGTCATTTATATCCCGAACGGATATCTGGCCAATGCAAAAGTAAGAAATTACACGGTTCCTGACCTTAAACTGAGGGTGAATGTGAATTTTGGAGTGGCTTACGGTTCTGACACAGATAAAGTGAGAGACATCGTGTTGAGGACCTTGAAAAAAATGGATAGTGTTCTGGATGACCCGGAGCCAGTTGTTCAGTTTTTAGAGATGTCTGATTTTTCCTTGGATTTTATTGCACGAGTGTGGGTAAAGGATTATCAGGAAGCATATTCCATGAAGCTTCAGACAACAGATGAGATCTATAAGGCACTTAACAGGGAGGGGATCAATATTCCTTTTCCAACTCATACTGTGTATACAAAAAAGATGGATTAAAAAGGGAGAGGTATTCGGGAGGAAGCCATGCTTGAAAAAATAAAAAGAAAAATAATTGAGGTTAAGGATTTCCCAAAACCGGGAGTTGGATTTAAAGATATCACCCCTCTGATTGAAGACCCTGAAAGCTTCACATACATAGTGGATCAAATATCTAAGCTGGCTGAAAAGAAAGGAACTGAAAAGATCGTGAGTATTGAATCGAGGGGTTTTCTGTTTGGCAGTCCAGTTGCGTATAAATTATCGCTCGGCATGTCCGTCATACGAAAGAAAGGAAAACTCCCGAGAGAGTGTATCTGCGTGAGAGCTCCCAACGAGTATGCGGTCGAGTATTTTGAAATACATAAAGACAGCATCAAATCCGGAGAAAGAATTCTGATCATCGATGACCTTATCGCGACCGGCTCTTCATCAATAAGTGCTATCGATCTTATTAAGAAAACAGGAGGAACCGTAGTGGGATTTGCAGCACTGGTAGAGCTTACTTTTCTTAATGGAAGACAGGCTATAGAAAAGGAGCATCCGGATGTTGAGGTCATGTCTCTTGTGCAGTTTTAAAAGAAAGGAGGGCAGGTGAAAAAATATCTTGATCGGTATTTTAAACTCAAAGAAAACAATACCTCCTTACAAATCGAAGCTGCGGGCGGAGTGACCACATTTATGACCATGTCTTACATAATATTTCTTCAACCCGCAGTGCTTTCCGCTGCAGGCATGGATAACGGGGCTGTCATGGTCGCAACCTGTATTTCTGCCGCTGTGGCGACTCTTATAATGGGCCTGTTAGCCAACTACCCGATTGCGTTGGCTCCGGCAGTGGGGCACAATATATTTTTTGCTGTTATTGTGTGCGGCACAATGGGATATTCATGGCAGGTTGCCCTCGGAGCCGTATTTATATCAGGAAGTATCTTCCTGATCTTATCCATTGTCGGCGTCTGGAGTAAATTAGTGGAAGCTGTCCCTGATTCCCTTAAATACGGTATTGCTGTGGGAATAGGGCTTCTTATTTCTCTGGTCGGATTGGAATACGGAGGGTTAGTGGTGGATACGCCGGATGTTTTAGTGGGATTGGGCGACTTGACCAACAAAGCTGTTCTTCTTTCCCTATTCGGGATTCTTTTTATTACTGTTCTCATGGCATTGAAAGTGAGGGGGGCCATGCTCATTGGAATTCTGGTGACCGCATTTGCCGGCATTCCCTTAGGTGTGGTCAAGTACCAGGGGATCGTGTCTTCTCCTCCAAGCATCAATCCGACTTTGTTCAAATTGGATATTCTGGGGGCTTTCAATACAGGACTCATAACCGTGGTTTTTGTATTTTTCTTTTTGGATCTTTTTGATACTATCGGCACTCTCATAGGAATAAGCGGACAAGCGGGGTTTTTGAAAGAAGGAAAACTCCCGAGGGCTAATAAAGCCATGTTCTCCGATGCTGTGGGAACGGTGAGCGGCGCGGTTCTGGGCACTTCGACCGTTACCAGCTATATAGAGAGCGCCTCCGGAATATCTCAGGGAAGCCGGACCGGATTATCTAATGTCTTTACTTCCTTTCTTTTTCTCATAGCTCTCTTTTTCTCCCCTCTGGCACGGATGATCGGAGGAGAATACATTTCTGACGGTGTTTTGATGAGGCCGGTGATAGCCGCTCCTTTGATCGTTGTGGGGTATTTGATGATGAAATGCGTCAAACAGATCAAATGGGGAGATATAACAGAAGGTATTCCCGCCTTTTTGGCCATTATAATTATGCCTCTGACCTTGAGTATCACAGAGGGGATCGCTTTCGGATTTATCGCCTATTCTGTCTTGAAACTGGTATCAGGAAAAGGGAAGCAGGTGCACTGGCTGATTTATCTTTTTGCAGCGCTTTTTATTCTTAGATACATCATCTCCTAATCCTGGTTATTCACGAGTCGAGATCGCTACGTCATTGCGAACAACCGTTAGGGAGTGCGGCAATCTCATTGTGAAACGAATCATTATGAGATCACCACGTCGCTTCGCTCCTCGTGATGACATTACGCTGTGGTCCTTCACTGCGAATGCCCTGCAACAAAGCAGATGCTGTAGGATCGGCTCGCCTGTAAGGTAAAAGATGGTTGCATAAAATTAATCAGTACATGGACTAACGGAATGATCATGTTCTTAATGAATTTAGAATGATAAGAGAGTTGATCATGGTAAATGTGGATGAAAACGCAACCATATTTTATGAATGACCGGGATCAAGCCACACCTGGATTTCATCCTTTCCTTGCAGAGCGGGGGGTTTGAGTCTATCATATATACCTTGAACGGAAAGGACGAATGAGCGAACTCTGCTTTTTAGGGACAGGCGGGTCGATTCCAAGAAAAGGGAGAAACAACGCATCCCTGGTTTTGAATGCGGGTGGTGAACTGGTGCTCATTGACTGCCCCGGCGATGCGTACGGAAAAATTAGACAATCGGGCTTTGATCCCCGGAACATCCATTCCCTGTTCGTCACACATGTCCATCCGGATCACGTGTACGGCCTTCCGGCTCTGATCCACAGCCTGATGCTGGAGGATATGTCTATCCTCCTTTACGGCTCTCATGAAACGGTTCGATTCTGCAGGGGCCTTTTAGAACTTTTCCATCTTTTGAGCGAGAAAATAAAATGCCGGATTCAATTCAACCCGTTGGAAGCGGACCAATCTTTTCAAATACATCCTTTTATCCGCGCGTCTTCGATCAAAATACCCCATTCATCCTCCTCTCTTGGTCTTGACCTGTATTTTAAAGAGGAGGATTTAAGCCTGCTCTACTCCGGCGATACTCCTGTGCATGAGGGCCTCTTTAAAAGGAGCCCCAGTCCGGAGATATTCATTCATGACTGCAGCGCTCCGGCTCGATTTTTCAAACAGTTTCCTTCTCTCTCGAAAATGCACACCCACTCGCTTGCTCTGGGAAAGATGGCCCAACAAGCAGGAGTCAGATGCTTGATCCCTATTCATTTTTTTGGTGAGTTGGAATATTCTATGGAAGAGATTGAGAAGGAAATAAGAGAAAACTATAAAAACCGGTTAATCATACCTGAAGACCTGGATAAGATACAGATATCAAGGTCCCTATTAGAGAAGGATGTTATGGTTTAGGATGAAAGCCTTAAAGAATAATGAAAGAGACAGCAGGTAAAAAAGCGGACCTTATTCTCAAAAACGGTCTGTTCTGGACCTTGGATCCGGTTTATCCGGAGGCGGAAGCCGTGGCTGTTCAGAAAGGACGGTTTGCCGCGGTCGGTTCCTGGGAAAGGATCAAAGACTGGGTGGGACGATCGACACGTCTGATCGATCTGGAGGGCGCTTTTGTGGTTCCCGGTTTCATAGACAGCCATACCCATTTTTTAGAGGGAGCATTGAGACTTTCCTCCCTTGATTTACGGGACGTGAGAAGCAGGGAAGAGTTCGTCAGAAAGATAAGAAATGAAGCAGCGAGACTGAGAAAAGGGAAATGGATAACAAATGGAGAATGGGACCATCAACAGTTTGATTCAAAACAGTGGCCTCAAAAAGAATGGATCGACGGAGTGACTCCGGAGAATCCTGTTTGTGTCTTTCGCAAAGACATGCACACGGTCTTTGTGAACAGCCTGGCATTAAAGATGGCAGGTATATCAAAACACACACCCCATCCGGAGGGAGGGAAAATAGTCAAGGATCCTGAGACAGGTGAGCCTACCGGTCTATTGATGGATGGAGCTGTTGGTCTGGTATTGCCTTTTATTCCCGAACCGGACCGCAAAGAAAAGCTCGCAGCAGCAGAAAGAGCGATGGAGTTTGCCAACAAAAGAGGAGTAACATCAGTTCATGAGATGGGCCCCTTGGATAATCTCAGTCTTTATGAAGAGCTTTATTTGAAAAAAAAGCTACATCTGCGTATCTGTTTGTATCCTCCCGTATCCCTTATAGATCAGTGGCCGGGAATTGAAAAAGCCCCAAAGAACAGCGAAGAATTCTACAAGATAGGAGGGCTGAAAGGATTTGTGGATGGTTCACTTGGGTCGTCCTCCGCATTTTTTTTTGAGAGTTATACGGATGATGCAGATAACAAAGGAATTCTGGCTCCGGATATGTTCCCGCAGGGAAAGATGGAAGAGAGGATCACAAAAGTTGACGAGGCCGGTCTTCAGGTCGCTGTTCATGCGATTGGAGATAAAGCCAATAACATCATTTTAGATATTTTTGAGAATGTGATTCGGTTTGGAAAAAAAAGAGACCGTCGGTGGAGGATCGAACACGCTCAGCACCTGATGAGGGAGGATATCATCCGGATGGGACGGCTGGGGATTATTGCTTCTGTCCAGCCGTATCATTTGATTGATGACGGGCAGTGGGCGGAGAAAAAGGTCGGCCCGTCCAGAGTCCGCTTTTCCTATCCTTTTAAGTCTTTATTGGAAAATAAGGTTAAATTAGCTTTTGGTTCGGATTGGACCGTAGCGCCCCTGGAGCCCCTTTTGGGGATATACTCTGCGGCCACAAGAAGGACACTGGACGGAAAGAATCCTAAGGGATGGATACCTGAGGAAAAGATATCTGTCCGTGAAGCGATTAAAGCATATACCGTCAACGCTGCTTTTGCAGAATTTTCCGAGAATATCAAAGGGTCCATAAAAAGAGGTCTTCTTGCGGATATGGCGGTTCTGGATAAAAGTCTTTTAGATAGGGATCCTATAGAAATAAAGGACGTTCAAGTTATAATGACCGTGTTTAATGGAAGGATTGTCTTTCGAAGATGATTTACCTGTACTTTATTGTGCTTGCGGTGTCTTTTTTGGTGCTTTTTAAGTGTGCTGATTTTTTCATTGATGGCTCTGTAGGGATGGCTCACGTTTTCCGTATCCCAAAGTTGACGGTGGGAATCGTCTTTGTTGGTTTGGCGACAACAGCCCCTGAGCTTGCCGTATCAGTACAGGCAGCCTTTCTGGGCCACCCTGAGATATCTTTGGGAAATGCCGTGGGTTCGGTCATAACGGACGATGGGGTCGCTATGGCCTTAGCCGGAATCCTGGCCTCCACAGCTATCATCGTCAACTGCCGGGTTTTGAGAATCGTGGGTGCTTTCCTCCTGGCTGTTGATTTTTTTGCCTATTTTTTAGTCAGAAACGGAGTAGTTAGCCGTGGAGAAGGAGTGATTCTCTTGATTCTTTTGATTTTATATTTTGCTGTCATCATCCTTATGCAGAAAAGTAAAAAAGGCTTTCTTTCCGTACCTAAAGAACAATCTGTAGAGAAGGAACTTGATGATAAAGAAGACAGGAGAAAGATGATAAGAAAATGTGTGTTTTTATTCCTAGCCGGAATCATAGGAGTCATTATAACAAGCCGTATCATTATCTGGTCGGCTGTGAATATATCTCGTTATTTTTCCATTTCAGAAACCATCATCGGTCTTACCGTTATAGCCATTGGCACTTCATTACCTGAGATAAGCACCGCAGTAACAGCCGCTGTAAAAGGAGAGGGAGAGATTGCCGTGGGTAATATTTTAGGTGCGGATGTACTGAATATATTATGGATCATTGGGATGTCGGCAGTTGTAAGGCCTATAAATGTGGAGGCCGGAGTCGTTCGATTCACATTTCCGTATATGATATTGATTGTAACGGTGATGCTGGCCTCCATGGGGATAGGATGTCGATTCGGGAGAATAAAGGGGGCTTTACTGATTTTTTTCTATGTGGTTTATCTTTTATGGGTTCTGCTGTTTTTGATTTAGCCTGACCTGTTCATAAAAAAATGGCGGTGGTTGTCATTTTCCCGGCATGTTCATCATCAAGCGTTGTGTGTATTTGAGCATGAAATTTTGTGTAGATTTGATTTATTTGCTAATATTATTGAATTAAGGTATTTATTTGATATGATGATTTTTTATTGGTGCAGGAGGACTTCATGAATATTGGAGTCATAAACGAGAGTTTAAAAATCGAAAACAGAGCCGGTCTGTCTCCGAGCGGTGTTTCTTTTCTAGTAGAAAAGGGCCATAAAGTATTCATACAGGCAGGTGCCGGTCTGAAGGCAGGCTACTCAAATGAGGACTTCGTTTCTTTAGGGGCGGAGATCGTCTTCACTAAAGAGGAAGTCTTTGGGCGGACTGATGTGGTGCTCAATATTTCTCCTCTTAACGAGGAGGAATGTGACCTGGTCAAAGTAAACCAGATCCTGTTTGGATTCCATCATCTTGCGGTTGCCAAAAAGAGTATCTTAGAAGAGCTGATCAGGAAAAACGTCACGATGGTAGGTTATGAAATCATTGAAGACGAGGAAGAGGACCTTCCCTTTATAAGTAGCCTCAGCGAAATAGCCGGTCAGATGTGTCATGTCATCTCCGGGCATTATCTTCAGTCCTGTTATGGAGGAAGAGGGCTGATTATGGGAGGGGTGGTCAGTGTTCCTCCTGCGACTGCCGTGGTTGTAGGAAGCACCATCCTGGCGAAAAGCGCCATAAAAGCCATGATCGGAGCCGGCGCCCACACAATAGCTCTGGGTAGGTATATAGATAAATTAAAAGAGCTGGAAGAGATGACATCAGGGAGACTGGTAACGATGATGGCAAGCAATTACAATCTCCAGAGGATGTGTGAGATTGCTGATATTGTTATTGGAGCTGTGCTTCGTCCAGGAGAAAGAGCTCCTATAATGATCACCAGGGAAATGGTCAAAAAGATGAAGAAAGGATCTATCATTATTGACCTGTCCATTGACCAGGGCGGATGTATTGAGACAAGCCATCCCACAAGCCTGGAACACCCTACGTTTATGGAAGAGGGCGTTATTCATTATTGTGTGCCGAACATAACTTCATCGGTCAGCCGGACCTCCACAAAAGTACTCTCAAACCTTGTTGTTCCTTATTTATTGCAAATAGGTGAATTCGGAATAGACAAAGCACTAAGAAGGAATCGAGCCATGTGCAGTGGTGTTTATATGTACAAAAAAAATCTGGTTAAGAAAAAAATTGCAGAAAGATTTAGCCTTCCTTATAAAGAGCTGTCTTTTGAGCAAAAACAAGGGAAAAAACTCTAATAGCAATGGTGGGCCTTCTCAAAAAATTCAAACCTGAAAAAAAAGAGCTTATCCACATCCTCCACAGTGTCCAGGAGGAGCAGGGATATGTCTCCTCAGAAGCCATTTCCGAGATTTCGAAATATTTGAATATATCAGAAGGGGAAGTCTATGGAGTTTTGACTTTTTATAAGGCCTTTACTCTGGAACCCAGGGGGAAGCACACCATCACCATTTGCATGGGGACAGCCTGTCACGTCCGGGGAGCTCCTTCTGTGCTGGATGAATTTTCACGCAGGTTGAACATATTGCCGGGCCAGACCACTGAAGACAAATATTTTACTCTGGAAACAGTCAATTGTGTGGGAGCCTGCGCCTTAGGCCCCATTGCCATTACAGATGGTCATTATCACGGTCACGTAAGCACAAAGGATGTGAAAAAAATAATATATGATGTAAATAAAGAAGAGGAAAACAAAACCGAAGAATGAAGAACGTTGACCCTGAAAAATTAGAAAAACTGAGGGCTCAGATCACTGCCTCCAGAAATAAAGGAAAAACATGCATCACCATATGCGGCGGAACAGGATGCCATGCCTATGGATGTGAAGAGATCGCCGAGATATTTAAGGATGAAATAAAGAAACATAAGCTTGAGTATAAGATCGATATCCGAGTGACCGGCTGCCATGGTTTTTGTGAACGCGGACCCATTGTTGTCATTCAACCGGAAGGAATTTTTTATCAAAGAGTCAAGAAAGAGGACATACAGGAAGTCATATCAAAGACAGCTGTGGGCAAAGAAGTCATCCCAAGGCTTCTTTATGAAGATCCACAAAAAGGCGTTCAAATTGAAAAGGAAAGAGAAGTCCCCTTTTACAAGAAACAAAAACGGATTATATTCGAAAGAAACGGGTTTATAGACCCCACGGACATCAATGATTACATAGCTCTTGACGGGTATAAGGCTGTCTCTAAAGCTTTGTTTGAGATGACACCTAAAGAGATCATTTCCGAAGTCAAAAAATCCGGGCTCAGAGGAAGAGGGGGAGGAGGATTTCCTACAGGGAAGAAATGGGAGATCTGCAGAGGGGCTGATTCTACTGAGAAATATATCATATGCAATGCTGATGAGGGCGATCCCGGAGCTTATATGGACAGAAGTCTCCTGGAAGGAAACCCTCACAGTATTATCGAAGGGATGATCATCGGAGCTTATGCCATAGGCGCCAGTAAAGGATATATTTATGTGAGGCTGGAGTACCCTCTTGCTGTGAAGAATGTCACATTAGCTCTCGAGAAAGCCAGAGAGTATGGATTCTTAGGAGAATCCATACTAGGTTCTGATTTTGATTTTGACATAAGTGTGTTTAAGGGAGCCGGAGCCTTTGTTTCAGGGGAGGAAACTTCCTTGATGGCTTCCATTGAGGGACGGCGTGCTTTTCCAAGACAGCGCCCCCCTTATCCTGCTGATAAAGGATTATGGGGAAAGCCTACCAATATCAATAATGTGGAAACCTGGGCCAATATTCCTTTGATTGTTGAGAAAGGAGCCCAATGGTATTCGCAGATTGGAACCGAGACAAGCAAAGGAACGAAGATCTTTTCCCTTGTCGGGAAAATAAACAACACGGGTCTTGTTGAAGTCCCAATGGGAATGACTTTGAGAGAGATCATTTATGATATTGGAGGGGGGATCAAAGACGGGAAAAAATTCAAAGCTGTCCAGACCGGAGGGCCGTCCGGCGGGTGTCTGCCTGCGGATATGCTGGACCAGCCCATAGATTTTGATACATTGAGCAGAGCGGGTTCCATAATGGGTTCCGGGGGTATGATCGTTATGGACGAGGACAACTGTATGGTGGATGTGGCCAGGTATTTTTTGAAATTCACCCAGGAGGAGTCATGCGGAAAATGCGTTCCCTGCCGCATCGGCACAAAAGAAATGGTGGAGATTTTAACCCGTATTACTGAAGGCAAGGGGGAAAAGGGCGACATTAAAAAGCTCACAGATTTAGCTGAAACCGTACAGAATGCCTCGCTTTGCGGATTGGGGCAGACCGCTCCGAATCCGGTGCTGACCACCCTCCGCTATTTTATAGATGAATACAAAGAGCACATTGAGAAGAAAAGGTGTCCCGCATTATCCTGTAAAGAATTGATCGTTTATTATATTGAACCTGAAAAATGCGTGGGCTGTTTGCTGTGCAAAAAAAACTGTCCGGTCGATGCCATAAGCGGAGAGAGAAAGCAAGTGCATGTCATTGACCAGGATGTATGTATAAAATGCGGAGCCTGTATGGATGTTTGTCCTCCTAAAGTCAGTGCGGTATCTAAATACACCGGGAAGGACAAAGAAAAGATTTTAGAACAACAGGCCAAGAAAAAGACATAAAAATGAGAATAAACATAGATGGGCAAGAAATAGAGACCAAAAAAGGAAAAACCATTCTGGAACTGGCCAGAGAAAATGATATTTATATCCCTTCTTTATGCGATTTTAAAGGACTTGAACCTTTCTCGGGATGCAGACTCTGTCTTGTCAAAGTCGAAGGAATGAAAGGTTATGTTCCTTCATGCAGCGTCTTTGTCAGAGACGGTATGAAAGTAAAGACAAAGACCTCTGACATACAGAAGCTCAGAAAGAACATACTGGAATTGATTTTAACCGAACATCCAAATGCCTGTCTGATCTGTGCAGAAAAAGAAAACTGTGATGAGCACAAAGCCACCATAAGAAAAGTGGATGAGGTCACAGGATGTGTGCTCTGCCCGAATAATGGCCGCTGTGACCTTCAGAAGGTCGTCCAGGAAATAGGGCTTGAAAAGGTCAAGTTCCCTTCATTCTACAGGGATATTGAAATAGAAAAGGATGACCCCTTTTTCGAAAGGAATTATAATCTCTGCATTCTCTGCGGAAGGTGCGTTAGGGTTTGCCGGGAGGTCAGGGGGCTTTCTGTCCTTTCCTTTTTAAGGAGGGGGGCAAAGACCGTTGTGGGGACAAGTTTAGGGCGCTCTCTTCTTGATTCAGGATGTCAGTTTTGCGGTGCCTGTGTCGATGTCTGCCCCACAGGGGCATTGACAGAGAAAGCCGTGAAATATGACAGTCCCCCTGATAATAAAAAAGATACGGTCTGTCCGTTGTGCAGCGTGGGCTGCAGCCTTGAGTTTAATTTCTTTAAAGATAAATTTTTGGGTGCGGAGGCTGCTGGATCAAGCCCGGTGAATGGGGGGCAGGCCTGTGTCAGAGGCCGTTTCGCTCTCAGAGATATGGTGCAGAGTGATAACAGGCTTAGGAAGCCCCTGATAAGAAAGAACAGTCAGCTGGAGGAGGCCACCTGGGACGAAGCGCTTGATTATGCTTCTGAGCAGTTAAAAAAGCACAGATCCGAGCAGATAGCTGTGGTCACATCTCCCCAATTATCATGTGAGGATATATTTGTATTCAATAAGTTTGCAGAAAAGGCCCTGAAAACAAAACACGTAAATCAAAAGGCGGAAGGCTCTCCTCTCTCTCTTATTTCTGATGCAAGCCGGAAGCATGAGATCTCACCGCCCCTTTCATTCAAACTGGATGATATATCTGAACTGGATGCTGTATTTCTGATGGGCGGAAATTTAATGGAGTCCACCCCCATAGCCTGGCTGTATATCCTCAAAGCGCTGAATAAGGGAGCTGATCTGATAACAGCCGGTTCTTTCAGAAATCCCATAGACAGATATGCTTCAAAAAGACTCAAGGTCGCTCCCGGCATGGAGTTTGACCTTCTGGCCTTCCTTTCAAAATGCATCATTGAGAAAGAAGGGGACAAAAAATTTGCTGCTGAAAAAGGTTTTAAGGAATTCAAGAGTTCTCTGGATGGGATTTCTTTTGAGCATCTGGAAGAGAATACCGGAGTCGATATTGAGGCTGTAAAACAGACTGCTGGTATTCTAAGCAATAAAGGCAAATCAGGCTTTATCTTTGCCCCTCAGTTTATTGGAGGCGAAAGAGAAGAGGCCGCTGCAGAAGCTCTCCTGGACCTGGCTTTTCTTTCCGATGCCCAGATTTTCCCGCTCAGCGTCGAAGGAAACCACCGGGGTTGGCATTCCATAAACAAAGATCATTCAGAAAAAACAAAGAGCCTCAGCGGGATATTGAATGGTATCAAAAAAGGAAAATATAAAGTCCTCTATACGGCTGCACCCCTTGAAATTCCTGATAATACAGGTCTGGAATTTCTCATTGTTCAGGATAGTTTCGCAGGAGACTATCTGGGCAAAGCGGATGTCGTGCTTCCGGCTTGTGTGCTATCGGAAACAGAAGGGTCCATCGTGAACACCGAAGGGCGTATCCAGGGCTTGAGAGGACCTCTGGTTAGCCAGGGGGAAGCCAGGCCGGATTGGAAAATAGTATCCGGGCTTGCCGGAAAGATGGGCATCAACAATTTTGGCTGCACCACGGTCAAAGATATCAGGAAGGAAATGGCCCGGGAGCTGCCCCTGTTCAATGACCTTTCACGAATTAGGTCAAAGAGAGGCAAAGAAGTCTTTCTTAAAGAAGGTCCTGAAGAAAGGAAAAAATTCATTCCTTTATGTCCTGTAAACAGATTGGAAAAAGAAACCCCTCAGTATTCCCTGCGTCTGGTTCTGGAGCACTGTTTT
The DNA here is from genome assembly GCA_964611275.1 of uncultured Eubacteriales bacterium. Classification (GTDB taxonomy): domain Bacteria; phylum Acidobacteriota; class Aminicenantia; order Aminicenantales; family Aminicenantaceae; genus WJMT01. The sequence goes on along the minus strand of CAZSZS010000124.1, from coordinate 7,789 downwards.
GATTATTACCGCAGCTGTCTGCTCAGCGAAGATATCGCAGAGTTTGGACTGTTCCGGAGTAAACAATGGATAAAAATGAATAAAAAGGATGCCCAAAAACATGAGTTAGAAGAGGGCTCCCCGGTAGCTTTGGAATCTGAAAAGGGACGATTAAAGGGATTTGTTCACATATCAGAATCTGTTCCCGAAGGAATAGTGACAGCGTATTACATTCCTGGCATGGATGGAGACAGGGCTTACTGGAATCTCTCACCTGTGAAAGTAACAAGAGGAAAATAATGGCTAAAATTTTAGATAGAAAGAGGCTGGTGCCCAATATTCATATGATTGAAATATCCGCTCCGGATATTGTAAAAAAAGCCAGGCCCGGCCAGTTTGTTATCCTTATGCCGGATAAAAAAGGGGAGAGGATCCCTCTGTCGCTGGCGGATTGGGATGAAAAAAAGGGTTCCATAACCTGCGTATTTATGGCTGTGGGGACATCCACCCAAAAACTCGCCAGATTCCAACCCGGAGATGATATTCCTGTTTGTGTGGGCCCGCTGGGAAAACCGGCGGAGATCAAGAAATTCGGGACTGTCCTTTGCGCAGGCGGTTGTTACGGGATCGGAGCCATATATCCCATTGCCAGAGCTCTGAAACAAGCCGGGAACACTGTGATGACTCTCATAGATGCCAAGGCAAATTATCTCATATACTGGGAAGACCGGTTCAAGAAAATAAGCGATAATTATTTTGTTTCATCCCGGGACGGCTTCTTCGACTGCAAAGATTTTATCCCTAAAGTACTTAAAGACGTACTGAAAGAAAACAAAATAGACAGGGTTATCTCCATTGGATGCACTTATCTTATGTACACATGTTCAGAAGCAACCAGACCCTTAAATATCGATACGTATGTTAATTTGAATCCCATTATGGTGGACGGAACAGGGATGTGCGGGGCCTGCCGTTTGAAAGTTGGTGACAGCACCCAATTTGCCTGCGTGGACGGCCCTGAGTTTGACGGCCATCTTGTGGATTGGAATGAACTTTTTTATCGAAGGAAATCATATTTTGATGATGAGATCCGTTCCCTGTGTTACTGGGAGCGGAATGTGAAACCGAGGAAAATGATGAAGGAAAAAAGATAAAATGGGAGAAGACCAAAAAAAGCTTTCTCCGGAACTCAAAGAGCAGCTGAAAAAAGGGCTTAATGAGGAATGGCGCAAAGAACTGCGTAAATCCATTCCAGCCAAAGAGCGGATGAAGATGTCAAGGCAGGATATGCCGCAAAGAGAACCAGAAGAGCGCAATAAGGATTTTAAGGAAGTCAATCAGGGTTTGGATGAAGAAGCGGCTGTTAAGGAAGCCATGCGGTGTCTTGACTGCGCCAATCCCCAGTGTGTGAAAGGGTGTCCTGTGGGAATAGATATCCCTTCTTTTATCAAGTTGATTGAGAAGGGAAAGTTTTCAGAAAGCGCCCAAAAGATAAAGGAAACAAACAGCCTTCCCGCGGTATGCGGCAGAGTGTGCCCTCAGGAGACCCAGTGTGAAGAATTGTGTAATCTGAAAAAGGCGACCGGGATACCCGTGGCCATAGGGAATCTGGAGAGATTTGTCTCGGATTATGAAAGAGAAGGGGGAAAGGTCCATATTCCCGAAATATCTGTTTCTACCGGACGCAAGGTCGCCGTGATCGGCTCAGGACCCGGAGGACTTACTGTTGCCGGGGAACTCGCGAGAAAAGGACACAAGGTCACGGTTTTTGAAGCTCTTCATGTGCCCGGCGGCGTGTTGGTTTATGGGATCCCTGAGTTCAGGCTGCCGAATAACATTCTTGAGGCAGAGGTTGATTATCTCAGAAAACTCGGTGTTGAGTTCCGGATGAATTTTGTGGTGGGCATGACCAAGACTATAGAGGACCTGAGAAAAGACGGATACGATGCGTTATATATCGGAACCGGAGCAGGGCTGCCCAGCTTCATGGGAATACCCGGTGAGAATCTGATAGGTATTTATTCGGCAAATGAGTATCTGACAAGAGTCAATTTGATGCGGGCCAATCAGTTTCCAGAGTACGATACGCCGGTGTTCCTGGGGAAGAAGGCAGTGGTTCTGGGCGGAGGGAATGTGGCCATGGACTCAGTGAGGACAGCTCAGCGTCTGGGAGCGGAAGAAGCCACTATTGTTTACCGTCGTTCCAGAAAAGAGATGCCTGCGAGGGCAGAGGAAGTCCATCATGCTGAGGAAGAAGGGATACAGTTCCATTTTCTCACCAATCCTATCCGTTATTTCAGTGATGAAAACAACAGAGTCAAAGCTATGGAGTGCATTCGAATGGAACTGGGAGAACCGGATTCATCAGGAAGACGGCGGCCTATTCCTATCAAGGGTTCTGAATTTACAATGGAAGTCGATCTAGTGGTGGTGTCCATTGGGAACAGCCCCAATCCATTAATAGGAAAAGTCACTCCCGGTCTTAAGATAGGAAAATGGGGAAACGTGGAAGTTGATTGGAACACTATGGCCACCAGCTTGGAGGGAGTCTATGCCGGTGGAGATATTGTCAGGGGGGGAGCTACCGTGATTCTAGCTATGGGAGATGCCCGTATTGCTGCCAGAGAAATGCATAAATATCTTACTACTTAAGTTTTCTTTATATTCTTGCCAAAATCATGTTGGTTGTATATTATTCTGTTAACCTAGACAGGTATGGCTGATCATGGAGGAAACAAATGCCCTGGGTCAATGATTATAGAAAAAAGCTTGTGAGTGTGGAAGAAGCGGTTTCAGAAGTAAAAAGCCATCAAAGAGTCTATATAAGCGGGAACGCAGCCACACCTTATGTTCTAGTTAATGCTCTTGCGGAAAGAAAGGACGAGTTAGAATCAGTTGAACTGGTTCATGTGCTCTTACTGGGCGAGGATCCCTTTTCAAGGCCGGATATGGAAGGACATTTCAGGCATAATTCTCTGTTCGTGGGGCCTGCTGACAGAAAGGCCATTAATGAAGGAAGAGCGGATTATGTCCCTATCTTTCTTCACCAGATCCCTGAACTATTTTATTCCGGGCAGATGCCCATTGATGTGGCTGTCCTTCATCTTTCACCCCCGGATGAACATGGATTTATGAGCTATGGAGTGGAGGTTCTTTGTTCCAAATCAGCGGCTGAGACCGCAGATGTGGTGGTCGCCCAGATCAATGACCAGATGCCCAGGGTATTGGGAGATTCTTTTATTCATGTTTCTAAAGTAGACAAGATCGTTGAGGTATCAGAGCCCCTGCCGGAGCTCAAAAAAAAGCCTTTTAGTGAAGTGGAAAAAAAGATCGGCGCTCATATCGCCCGTCTAATAGAGGATGGGTCCACTCTGCAGCTCGGAATCGGGGGTATTCCTGATGCCGTCCTTACCGCACTGAAAGACCGGAGAGACCTGGGAAGCCACACGGAGATGGTCTCAGACGGCGTCATGGAGGCTATAGAGGCCGGAGTTATAACAGGAGCGAAAAAGACATCTCATCCGAATAAAGTCATTATGACTTTTATATTGGGTTCAAAAAAGTTGTATGACTTTGCAAATAACAATCCTATTTTTGAGGCCCATCCCACGGATTACACCAATGATCCGTTCATAATCGCTAAAAACGATCAGATGGTGGCCATAAATTCAGCTATTGAAATCGATATCTCTGGACAGGTATGTTCTGATTCTATCGGTAAATACATCTATAGTGGTTTTGGAGGGCAGGTTGATTTTATTCGCGGTGCCGCCCATTCAAAAAAAGGAAAACCCATCATAGCACTTCCTTCGACAGCTAAAAACGGAGAGATGTCCCGAATCGTTCCTTATCTCAAAAAGGGAGCGGGAGTGGTTACGACGAGAGCCGATGTGGAGTATGTGGTCACAGAATACGGGGCAGCCTACCTGCATGGGAAAAATTTACACGAGAGAACCAGAGCTCTTATTGAAATCGCGCACCCGCAGTTCAGGGATGATTTGATGAAAGAGGCAAAAAGCCGGAATTTATTGAGATAGACGTGAGCCGGTACTGTCCATAAAAAAGTCGATAAAATTATATCCGTGTCAGGGATTTAGATTCCGTCACGGATTTAGGGTTAGTTAAATGAGGCAATCAAATCTTTTTAAGTCGGAACAGGGCCATATTGGGACAGATGAATCAGGGAAAGGTGATTATTTCGGTCCCTTAGTTGCGGCAGGGATCTTTTTGCCGGAAGGCCAGGATAAAGTCCTTATAGAATTGGGTGTGAAGGACAGCAAAAGGATCTCAGATAACCGCATTAGAGAGCTGTCTAAACAGATCAGGGATGGATACCCCCACTCCATCGTGGCCATCGGTCCTGAAAGGTATAATGAACTTTATCTAAGTCTGAGAAATCTCAACCGCTTGCTTGCATGGGCTCATTCGCGGGTGATAGAGAACATCCTGGAAGAAGTGCCTTGTACTCTTGCGGTCACCGATCAGTTCGGAGACAAGAGCTTTGTTCTGAATGCGCTGATGAAAAAAGGAAGAAATATTGAACTGATACAAAGAACAAAAGCAGAGGAAGATACAGCAGTGGCGGCAGCCTCTATTCTGGCAAGAGATGAGTTTTTAAAAAGGCTGTATTATTTGTCTAAAGATTTCAAGATGGAACTTCCAAAGGGCTCTTCTCCCAAATCCGAGGAAACCGGTGTGGAACTGGTCAGGCGTTTCGGTTCTGAAGTATTGAACAAAGTAGCCAAAAGACATTTTAAATTGACCCGGAGGATATTAGATGTGGTGCATGGGTGATATTTGATGGATAGTCAGATGCAAAGCAAAACAAAAAGGCTCTATTTTGAAAATCCATACCTAACGGAATTTGAGTCTGCTGTCAGAAGCATAACGAAGCGAGGGGAGAAATATCTTGTTGTGCTTGAGGAGAGCTGTTTTTACCCTGAATCCGGAGGCCAGCCTGCTGACAGAGGGGACATCAATGGGATTGACGTCTTGGATGTTTTTGAGGAAGAAGGGGAAGTGGTCCATGTGCTGAGCAAAGAGATCTCGGGTAAAAAGGCCAGAGGGAAAATAGAGTGGGAGAGAAGATTTGACCACATGCAGCAGCATGCAGGCCAGCACATCCTGTCCCAGTGTTTCCATAGATTAGTGAAAGGGAAGACAGTTTCCTTTCATTTGGGCGAGATTGTGTCCACTTTGGATATTGACATAGAAGAGATTTCAGAGCGAAAACGCCTCAAAGTGGAAGAGATGGCCAATAAAATCGTTTTTGAAAACCGCGAGATCAAGACCTATTTTGTACCCGAGGAAAAGGTCCCTGATGTTCCGTTGAGAAAACCTCCCAAGAAAAGCGGCTTGATCAGAATTGTGGAAGTAGCGGATTTTGAACACTCCGCTTGCGGAGGCACTCACCCGAGGTATTCGGGAGAGATCGGCTTGATAAAAATAATCGGGCAGGAAAGAATAAGACAGATTCTCCGCTTTACATTTGTTTGTGGTCGCAGAGCGTTTTATGATTACGCCAAGAAAAACAGGCTTCTTGCGGATACGGCGGTTAAGCTGTCTTCCCATGAAGAAGAGGTCCCGGATGCAGTGGATAAGCTTTTTTCGGATCTGAAGGACCAGAAAAAAAACAACCGGAAAATATCACAAAAATTGTATCAATTTAAAGCTGATACAATCATACAGAATGCAAGCGGTCCGGTTATCCGTCATGTCTTCAAACAAGAGAGTAAAGATCAGATCCGTCACCTGGCACTCCATATCATAGAAAAGCCGGGATTTTATGTCCTCTTCGGCCTTACTGAAGGGAATCTTTGTCATATGATACTGGCCCGGTCCGGAGATGTTGACTTTGATATGCGGAAGCTCATACCTGAGATATCTTCTTTTATAAAGGTTAAAGGAGGAGGCCGTCCTTCTCTGGTTGAGCTGGTGGGGGAAGAAAAAGACAAACTGGAATCCGCTTTGGACAAAGCCTCTGCTTCCCTCCCAGTCAATTGAGGCGGGGTTTGGCTAAGATTTCCATGATTTTCAGGTCAAAAAAGTTCTGGGCATGAGCCGGTCTTAAGAGTATAGCCGTATCAGCTCCTTCAGAGGTTCCGCCTATTGAAATGCATTCTTGATGGGTGGAGACAAGCCCGGCATCGGCGGCCATAAGAGCGATTTCGACCGCTACTTTGGTCCCCTCTCCGAACAGCCTTAATGTGTAAGCAATGATCTCTTCCAGTTGATAGGTTCCCAGCTTTTTTCTTACAGCTCTTCCCACACCTCCCAGGGCATGCTGGCATGTTAGGGTTTTTACTCCGGACTTTTCCAGCTTTATTTTGTTTTTTTTATCAAACTGCTGGTGGTCTGGTTTTAAAAATCCTGTAGCATGGGTGACAACCACCAGATTTCTGTCCTTAAAATAAGGAACCGCCATCAAACCCGTCCTTCCGGAACAGGAGGCGATAAGGATATTTTCAACCTTTCCTTCTTCAGCTTTTTGAGCTGCGATTTCTAAGGTTTTTTGTGTGTTTTCTTTTCCGGGTTTTTCAAAAACACAGTACATTGTCTGGGAATGTTTCATGGATTTTCTCCTTTTGTATTTTGAACCGCAGCCACTCCAAGCATATCACAGACTCTTATCCGATTTGAACCTTTTCTTTTTCATTACGTAGAAATATTGTAGAATACAACATGAATTTTTCAAGAGAGGATTATTCATAGAAAAATGGCAAGGGTCAATGTAGGAGAATCCATTTTAATGTCCGTTAGCTCTCTATGGGCTAATAAAATGAGGACATTTCTGACTCTCCTGGGAATCATAATCGGTGTTCTCACTATAATTGCGGTTGTCTCGATCATACAGGGGCTTAATGATTATGTTTATGAAAGGATGTCCTTTTATGGCGCTAATGATTTTTCTGTTTCAAAGTTTTCATTCATAGGGACTTCCCTTCAGGAATACAGGGAACAGCTCAAAAGAAAGGACCTGACTCTTAGTGATATGAGGCTTATCCGTGACAGATGTGAATACTGTGAGCTGGTCGGTGCATCCGTGAGCACCAGCCGTACCGTTAAATTCAGAGACCAGTCTTTGAAAGATGTTTCAATAAGAGGGGTGACGTATATCGATCATTTGATAGGGAGCGTGGAAGAACTCGAATTCGGACATCATATACTGAAGGAGATGGAAGACCACTCTCATCCGGTATGCGTGATCGGAGCCGATGTTTCGAATAGGCTGTTTCCCCATCTTAATCCCATAGGAAGGTGGATAAAAGTAGGAAATCACCATTTTAGGGTTATAGGGGCTGCCAAAGCAAAAGGGAAGATCCTCGGAATGAGCCAGGATAACTATGTTCGGATTCCCATCACCACATTCCAGAAGATGTACGGATCAAGAAGAACCATCAGTATAAATGTCCATACAGAATCCCAGGATCAAATGAAGCTTGCCCAGGAGGAAGTCAGGACCATTCTAAGGACCAAAAGACACATCCCTTTTGGTGAGCCTGATGACTTTTCGTTCCAGACATCGGATCAGTTCATACAGATTTACAAGAGCGCCACAACTGGAATTTATTTTGCTATGATCGCCATTTCTTCCCTAGCGCTTTTGGTCGGGGGAATTGTGGTCATGAACATCATGCTGGTCTCTGTCACGGAAAGGATCAATGAAATAGGGATCAGAATGGCAGTGGGAGCGAGGAGAATAGACATACTTTTTCAATTCCTTATAGAAGCGGCCACACTTTCTTCCATAGGAGGCACCATAGGGATCATTCTCGGTTTTATCCTTGCAAAAATCATATCCTCTGCCACT
>CAZSZS010000123.1:0-5602 GCA_964611275.1 uncultured Eubacteriales bacterium | reverse complement strand
CCTGATTTTTGTTCTCTCCAATGGTCTAAATGAGGAGCTCCTTTTTAGGGGAATCTTCCTTAAAAAATTTGAACCATTCCTTGGAAAATTCGGTTCTAATTTAGTGACCGCTCTGGTTTTCTCCCTCGCCCACATGAGAGTCGAATATGTCAAATCCGGAGAAATCTTTATGTTTCTGGGCATTGTGCTGATCCTTGCCCTGATTTGGGGATTTCTGATGCAAAAAACAGGAAGCCTCCTTTGTTCCTCTCTGTTTCACGCCGGGTCAGATCTGATTCTCTTCACGAGCCTTTTTACTTTGATGCCCCAATAAAAACGGCGCGGGCTCGCTTTAATGAGGACTTCGGGCATAGGCGTTAAGGTCGAGAGCAAACTCGCCTTTTTCTCCCTGTTTGTATCTCTCTAATGCCAGGGATGCCACCATGGCCGCATTATCTGTACAGAACTCAGGAGAAGGTATAAATGAACAAAGCCCTTTTTCCTCAGCCAATACGGTGAAATGTTCTCTCAGTCTTTTGTTTCTGGCCACTCCTCCGCATAGAATCAGTGATTCCGGGAAGTGCTTTGAGGCGGCTTTCTTGAGATGAGAGATCAAAGCACTCACTACAGAATGCTCAAAGGAGGCTAAAAAATCTTTGAGACGGGGGCTTTTTCTGTTCAAATCATTTTTCTTAATGTATCTCAAAGCAGCGGTCTTAAATCCGCTGAAGCTGAAATCAAGGCTTTGATCCGTCATTTTAGGAAGTGCAAAATCGAACTCCTTTGTCTTCCCACCCTGAGATAATTTTTCAATCACAGGGCCACCGGGATAGCCGATATCCAGAAATTTGGCGATTTTATCCAGAGCTTCTCCGGCCGCATCATCCCTGGTCCTTCCCAGCACCATATAATCCAGTTTCTTCCTCATCAAATAAAGAGAAGTGTGCCCTCCGGAGACGAGAAGAGCCAGCGCCGGAAATGTGACATCCCTGTTTTCTATAAAGGCTGAGTGGATGTGGGCCTCCAGATGGTCAACAGGAATGAGAGGTTTCTCAAGAGTGTAAGCTAGCCCCTTAGCAAAAGAAAGACCCACGAGAAGCGACCCGATCAAACCCGGCCCCTGGGTCACAGATATGAGATCGATGTCTTTTATTTTTATTCCAGCCCTTTTCAGGCTTTCTTCAAGAATAAAGTTTATGGATATGACATGGTTTCTTGAGGCCAATTCAGGAACAATGCCCCCATAAGGAGAATGGATCTCATCCTGGGATAAGACGATATTGCTTAAGACATTCATGGAGTCTGTGACAACCGAAGCAGAGGTTTCATCACAGGATGTCTCTATGCCTAAAATATTCATTTCCTATTTCTTGTTATCTATTTAAATTTAATGAGACTCTGGTTATAAGGAGGACGGGCGATTCCTTTTTCCGTGATGATAGCGGTTATATATTCTGCCGGGGTCACATCAAAAGCCGGATTCCTTACTTCTATATCAGGAAGGGTGATATAAGAGCTTCCTATCTTCCTTACTTCATCAGGATCTCTTTCCTCTATGGGGATCTGTTTCCCTGTTTCAATGCTGAAATCTATGGTACTCAATGGAGCGGCCACATAAAAAGGGATGCTGTTTTCCTTGGCTAAAACAGCCGCCGCATAGGTCCCTATTTTGTTGGCTGTATCCCCGTTCGAAGCGATCCTATCCGCTCCTGTCACCACAAAAGAGATCTCTCCTTTGTTCATAAAATAACCTGCCATATTATCGGTTATTAAAACCACGGGTATTTTTTCTTTAGAAAGCTCCCAGCAGGTCAGCCTGGCACCCTGAAGAAAGGGTCTGGTCTCACTGGCATAGACTTTTATGTCCTTATGCTTCTTGAACGCAGACCTTATCACACCCAGGGCGGTGCCGTATCCGGCAGTGGCTAAGGCTCCCGCGTTGCAGTGGGTGAGAATATGCTCTCCCCTGCTCACTAATGCTGCGCCTGATGAGCCTATTTTTTTGCAGGTCTCAATATCTTCTTGTTCAATCTTTTCCGCCTCCCGGACTATTCTGTTTTTTAACTCGTGGAGCGGGGCTTTCCGGTTGTTTGAAAAAACCGTTTCCATCCTCTCTAAAGCCCAGAACAGATTCCTGGCCGTAGGCCGCGTTTTTTCCAGGCGCCTATAGATCCTATCAAACTTCTCGGGCAGTTTCTCCTGGCTCTCCATATGCAGCACGCCGAGAGCCATGCCATAAGCTGCCGCTACCCCTATGGCCGGAGCTCCGCGTATGATCATCTTCTCAATAGCCTCTGCGACCTGTTCATAATCAGTGCATTCCACATATATCTCTTCCTTCGGAAGCTTCCTCTGATCGATCATGACAACCCTATCTCTTTTCCATTCTATGGTGGGAAGCATATTCTAACTCCTTTTCCAGTCCGGGGACTCGGGCCCTTCCCAGCCCCATTTTTTTATCCATCCGAGGTAAACCGATTCAAACTCTTTCCAATCTCCATCACTTAGTTCTTCTTTGAGTGAGCGGAAACAAAAAACGATCTGGTTGTCATTGTCTCTGTTGATTTCCATGGTGGGAAGCCCCAGTTCCCTGGCCATGACCGCCTCTTCGAAACTTTCTCTGTAGCGCTTCATATGGCTTAAAACCTGGGACTGCATATAATGATAAAAACCACAGCTGAGGTCATTCTCCGTAAGCTGAGCCACTTTCCTGGACAATCTCTCGAGCCTCTTGAGCCGTTCATCCTGTTCCTCTTTAAGGGCTCCGGCTATTGCAAATTCCGAATATCTCATCACTGAAAGCATGGAAACCTGTTTGAGCCTGGATTTACTCAAGAGATAGTCATAGATACCAGCAGCAGATTCTTTCAAGCCGAACGTCTCCATTGAAAGAGCCAGTGAAAACAGAGAAACGTTTTGTGCCCATTCCTCGCCTTTCTCAAACCCATAATCAAAGGCTTTTAAGAAACTCTCTTCAGCCTCATCCCACATCTCCAGCTCTAACTCGGTTAGTCCTTTCATCATGTAAGCCTGGGCTGAAGGCTTGCTTTTGACCTGTAAACAGGCTTTTTCATAAGCCTTTTTATATGCCGAATAAGCCATCTCCATCTTGTACTCTCTTGAAAGCACACCGCCTCTTGAATAAAGAGACTTGGACTCCTTGAGATGAGAAGCGCAGGACATAAGGGAAAACAAACCCAGAACCAAAATGAATAGAACCTTGTTTTGTTCGCGCAAAACCTTATTCTCCTTGCTTCCGGATTTTCTTTTTTACGATCTCAGCTACTATTTCCTGAACTTCTTCCTGAGACAGAATGCCAACACAGAGAGCTCCGATTTCTTTGATTACTTTTCCCATGCTCTTGGCAAATGCCTTGTTGCCTTTAAGAGGGGTTACAGCTTGTTTGGCCTTATCCAGCTTTTCATCAAATTCGATAATGATTTTTTTAAAGTCCTTTGACTTGATCTCCTCATTAAAAAGTGCGGAAAGAAAAGGATCTTTGAGCCCGAACAGGGGATACAGATAATCGAAAGCGTTTCTCAAAAAATCCATGTCCCTGGCTTCAATCTGGGTTCTGAAATATTCCTTAAGGGCGTCTTTCTGAATAAAAAAATCCAGAACGAATTCATCCGGCTTGTTTTTTAAAAAATCAGGATCAGGCCAAACCTGCCAGGAATAAATGCTTTTTTTCCAGTCTTCATGTCTGTTGATGAGCCAGATAAGGGCTGAAGAAATAATGGGGAAATAAAGCCCTGTTTTGGCAGGAACGAATTCAGACAGGATTTCGACAGCATTTTCTACCAGTTCGTCTATTTTTATTTTTTTCATGAAAGAATCCGCACCTTCACATAACCTGGATGATGAACAAGTCGAGGTTGCGTAAACCTTATGAAATTCAGGTTTGGCCGTAGCGACATTGAAGATTTAGCCTTCGAGTAAGGCTTTTCGAGGGCACCCGGCAAAGCCGGGCGCTGAGTATGTCTGACCCACGGACAAGGGGAGTTGCGCAAGCGCTGAGAAAAACGAAGAAGAATGGCGTTAAAAATCTGAAGGGAGCACAGACCATATCTGAATTTCATATCAGCTTGCCTGTAAGGAAAAAAAATGGCGATTAAAATGAGAGTAAAAACAAACAAAAAAATTTCAGTTATCATTTTATTTAAAAGCATGTATATCCTTTAAATCAAAACAAAAAAATGCTCACTGCCATTTTTTTATGAATAGTTCAGGCTAGAACACTTGCGGAAATAAAACGACTCTGCTACGTTAGGATTGCATTTGAATCCGGTTATCGTGAGGTTTAAACAGTGAATAAAAAAAAAGCGGCCTTTGCCGTAATTTTCTCCCTCATCCTGTTTGGATTTTTAAGCGGCCAGAGCCGCAAAGGCATTCTCCTTGACGAAGGCCTCTATGACCCGGGTATCGATTGGGTGAATGAGCTGGGCTATGACAAAATTTATGGGGTCCGGTTGGGGGCTGCCGGCACGCCTCAGGTCGAGGTCCTGATAAACGGAGAGCCGTTTGACCTGGGATTTGATTTTGGCGATGCCGCAGAACTCACTGTGACAGACCATATCGAAGGGCAGATATCCTACACGGTGCTGGATGAAAGCAAAACATACAATGCAGACGGATCCTTCCGGGATACCATAAAGATCATAGAAATCGAGAAAGTCCGCATATTCGGCAGGGACTATCATAAGGTGAGGGCCAGTCTTGTGAACTGGAAGGCCTTTTCCAGCGAGCCCTTTAACGGCTTTTTTGGGCTCGATTACCTGAAAGACCGGCGCTTCACCCTGGACTATAAAAGGAAAATACTGGGTGTCTCCGATGAGCCTCTGCCCGGGCCGTTTTTAATGAACAAGCATCTCTATACCCTTATCCCCATCATTGAACAGAAATATCATCCTTACGGGATCCATGTGAAAGGAAAGATCAACGGCACCCCCTCTTTGATCTACCTGGATACGGGGAGCAGCCATTCGTTTGCAGATGAGAAAATACTGGAAAGCGACGACCCGGAACAGATAATCGATGTGGAGATGGGCGGGATGGTCTTCCGGATAAAGGATGTCAGAATCCGGGACATACAAAGAAACACGGACCATGAGCTCACGGTAGGGCTTAAGATGGGTTCGGACCTGCTCCGGTATTTTGTTGTCACTGTGGACAGGACCGGCGGGAGGAATGAGCTCCTGGTGCTTAAGAGATGGCCGCATCCTGTTCCGAAGGCTTCTCAGTGACGTCTTCCCTCTCATTGACAATCACAGGCAATTGAGATTTAATTTGGGCAAAATCTTTTAAGGAGGGAGTAATGAAAAAATCATCCATAGGCATCCTTATTCTCATCATGGGGCTTTTTCTGTGCTTTAGCTTCTGCCAGACAACTGAGACCACAGAACCTGAGCAAGAGGCTGTTCAAAAAGAGGTCATTAACATGGGGCAAGCTGAGGGGCGTCCTTTCAGTCCGGCTGTCAAATTCGGGAATCTCCTCTTTCTCTCAGGCTCTATCGGTATGAACCCTGAGACCGGTGAACTGCCTCCGGATGTGGGGGAACAAACCAAACAATGCCTGGAAAACCTCGGGCTTATTCTTCACCAGGCCGATATGGACTACATCGA
>CAZSZS010000122.1:0-12538 GCA_964611275.1 uncultured Eubacteriales bacterium | reverse complement strand
ATGTCAATGCCCCCGTCATTCCCATCGATGAGATGTTGAGGGTTTCGGGGATCGATCCAGAGCGCGTGATGGTCCGGATGCGTACCGGATGATATGGCTTTGAACTTCTGTCCTCTGTCTTCTGAAACGAACAGGCCGCCGGAAAAAACATACACAACCTCATCATCCGTGGGATCCACTCTTATCTGGCTGTAATAAAAAGGCCTGAAATTGACTTTCATGAACGTCTCATTATCACATGTTCTCGACCATGTCACACCTTTGTCTTCTGAGCGCCATATCCCCCCGTCTTCATGCTCTATCAAAGCATAAACCACATTGGGGCTGCTCCTGGCCACATCCAATCCGATCCTTCCTGTGATTCCTTCTGGCAGGTCTTTGACCAGCCGCTTCCATGTCTCTCCGGCATCTTCACTCTTATAAATACCGCTTCCCGGTCCCCCGCTGTAAAAATAATAGGGATATCTCTGGTAATCCCAGGCTGCGGCATACAGGATGAGTGGGTCCGAAGGATCTATGACAAGGTCGGCAAATCCTGTGCTCTCATTCACATAAAGGACCTTATCCCATGTTTTTCCGCCGTCCGTTGTCTTGTATATCCCTCTTTCCTTATTCTTTCCCCACAGGTGGCCCATGGCTGCCGCATAGACAGTGTCCGGATCCTTCCTGTCAATCACAATCCTGCTTATATGACGGGTCTCCTTTAATCCCATATGTTCCCAGGTCTTTCCGCCGTCTGTGGATTTGTAGACACCGTCCCCAATGGTCACACTGTTTCTGGAGGTGGCTTCCCCTGTTCCGACCCAAATCACATCCGGATCATCCTGATGAACAGCAATATCTCCTACAGATACCGTGCTTTCTTCATGGAACACAGGTTCCCAAGTGATTCCATCATTTATTGACTTCCAGACACCGCTGGGACCGATGGCTGCATAGATGATCCATGGTTTGTCTTCAACGGCTTCGATATCAACCGTTCTCCCTCCCATCACTGCAGGGCCGATGCATCGCCAGGACATCTCTTTGAAGATGTCTCCGACCTGTTCGGCACTCTGAGAAAAGGCGAGCGAAAGAACAATAAAAAACAGACTTATTACTGTTATAAATACTTTTTTTGTGTTCATGATCCCTTCTCCTTTATTCTCTATCTTTTACTATTTTAAATACGGAATTACTTTATGCAAGTTTAATATTCTGACCTATTCATAAAAAATAGCGATGAACATTTTCTTGTTTTAATTTCAAGGAGCTTGATTCAAGTTTCTATTTCTATATAATCATTGGTGTTTATTAAACTGAAAAAGAAAAGGTGAACAAAAAGATGGGAAAAAAACAAAACAGCACCCAAAACCAAAGGCGCCTTGAGGACAAGGTGCAGTCTTCCTGCTCTGTGATTGCTTCTCAGTCATCCATTCAGGGAGATATCAAAAGCCAGGATGACCTCCTCATTTCAGGGCAGATTAATGGGGACGTCGAATGCAGTGGACTGGTGAGGATAGGCCAGGAAGGCCGGATTCAAGGAAACATTTTCAGCCGGTTCGTCATCATCGAGGGCCGAGTCAACGGAGACATAAATGAAGCCGAACAGATCGAAATCCGGAAAAATGGACAAGTCCTCGGAAACATCTTCACGAAAAGTCTGGCAATGGCGGAAGGAAGCGTTTTTCAGGGACAAATCAATATGAAAGAAAAGGGCGGCAAGCCTACTCATTTTGTAGAAAAAAGAGAATAACGTAGAGCCTCAGTTGATTTTTTTAAGACTTTTGACCGCCTGGTAGACAAGGCTGACAGCCACAGCAAAGAGCATCAGTGCCACGAGAAGCAGAAAACAGGTCCCAATTAGATTAAAACTGGCCGGAACAGGTTGATGGGACAGAAAACGGACGATAAGCTTGGTTTTGCTGAAAACCAGAACCCCCAGCGCTGAGAGAGTTATGGCAAACATGATGACCATAGGATACCTGACGAATCCGTTTTTCACCTGCTTTTTTGCAAGCCAGACACTCACGGCAAGAAGAGCCAGTGCGGCCAGCAGCTGGTTTGCTGAGCCAAATATAGGCCATATGGCCTGATAACTTCCTGAAAGAGCTAAAATCCCCCCAGGAAGGATGGTGAAAAATGTGGCGGCAAACCGGTTCGTGAGAAACTTTTGAACGGGAGTCGGATTATCTGAGCGGAAAAATTCTTGAAAGGTGAACCGCCCAAGCCTAGTGGCTGTATCCAGAGAAGTGAGAGCAAACTCAGCCACAGCCATGGCTGCAAAAATAATACCTATTTTTATAGGGATGCCCAGTTTTGATATGAACCCCCCTACTCCGTTGGCAAACAGAGTTATGGGATTGGCATCTCCCCCCTGAGGAAAAAACGTCTGGTACTGAGATGGAATCAATACGATAGCTGTGATCAGAGCTATGACAGCCAGCAGTCCCTCTATAAGCATCCCTCCGTATCCTATGGGGCGGGCATCCAGTTCACAGTTGAGCTGTTTGGCTGTTGTTCCGGATGCAACCAGGGAATGAAACCCGGATATGGCTCCGCAGGCAACCGTCACGAACAGAATAGGAAACAAGGAGCCGAGGCCGGGATGAACAAACTTGCTAAAGGCAGGAAATTTTATGGAAGGATTGGCAACGAGGATTCCAAAGAAGCTAAAAATAAGAACCAGGTATAACAGATTCGAGTTCAGATAATCCCTGGGCTGGAGAAGGATCCAGACCGGAGTGACCGAAGCGATGAAAATATAGCCCAGAATAACGCAGGTCCATATTACCTGGGCACTGGCTTCTGTCACCGGAAAAACAATAGGGAATTGATTGCCTATCCATATGCAGAGGATCAATAGAACCACGCCCACCACAGTAGATACCCATAGTTTGGCCTTCATTCTATAGACAGACAATCCGAACAGCACGGCCAGCATAATGAACAAAAGCGAAGCCGTGCTCACTTCAGGCGTGGAGACAAATGTCTTTGCAACCAGAATGACAAACGCCGCCACCACCAAAACAAGGGTAAACCAAGCAAAAATCAAAAAAAGCAGCTTGCCGTGAGTCCCGATATGCTCTTCAATGACTTCGCCGATGGACCGTCCTTTATGCCGGGCAGACGCCACAAGGGAGGTGAAGTCATGGACAGCTCCCATGAACACGTTTCCGAAAATAATCCACAAAAACACCGGGAGCCAGCCGAATACCGCGGCTGTGATAGGCCCTATTATGGGCGCTGCACCGGCAATGGAAGCAAAATGGTGGCCTAAGAGGACCGGCCACTTTGCAGGGACATAGTCGATCCCATCCCCCATTGTGTGGCAGGGTGTTTTGTTTTTGAGGGTCAGTCCCAATTTTTTGGCTAGATATCTTCCGTAAAAGAGATAACCCAGTACAAAAAAAACAATCGTAATGATAAGAATCAGTGCAGAAGACATGTCACATCCTTTTTTGTCTATAGCTTCTCTGCATCTATACCATAAGAAATAAAATCATGTCAAACAGGGCACTCAAGTTTCTTAAGTATAAGCAGCCAGCCTTTGGCTTTGGGGACCGGAATTATCTGGTCCGGAGTAAAGGAAACAGATTCCTGAAAATCTTTGATAAACGGAGCCTCCAGTACAGAGCCATCTTCTTTCATGCCCAGAGATTCCCAATCGATTTGTAGGCTTACATCTGTATCCTTTTCAGCCCAACTGGCCAGACTGATCAGGATTTGGTCCTTTTTTTGATACACAGTCACCAGAACTTTTTCA
This sequence comes from uncultured Eubacteriales bacterium, assembly GCA_964611275.1. Taxonomy (GTDB): domain Bacteria; phylum Acidobacteriota; class Aminicenantia; order Aminicenantales; family Aminicenantaceae; genus WJMT01. Next base: position 8,793 of record CAZSZS010000122.1, on the reverse strand, counting down.
GTGTCCGTCTTCACCGGAGAGTCTTTGACCCAGTATCCGATCATCCGGCTTTGCTCGATCCCGAACTCATCCCAGATCTTCCAGACAGGAGTGGGGTCACCTGCCCAGGGAAGGCGGGCGGTCATGCCGTAAAGCATGCCTCTCCAGGGATTCCCTCCTTCCTGGAGCATCTCGCCCATGAGTCCAAAAGGGATCCCCGAGACCTCCACCATCCAAAAAGGAGGCGACTCATTGTAGTCAAAATATTCGCCGAACCACAGCCGGTCTATGTACGGAAAATGTTCCAGATAAAGATTGGCGCTGTTCGCATACCCGTCTCTTGGATTGAACTGGTTTGCCGAATGAAGATCTATGAGAGGTTCCGGGCGGTTTCTCTCCAGTATTTTTCTGACTCTTTTCATCACGACTCGGTCAAAGGCCACATCATCGATATAAAGCCCATCAATCCCAACATTCTTTGCCAGCCAGTTTAATCCTTCTAAATAGTAATTATGCCAGCGGGAAACTCCGCTGTTTATCACGGCCGCGTCCTTGAGATCAGGCACAAACCAACCAGCTATGTAATCATCCACCAGATGCTCCTGAAGCCAGGAATACCCTCCTCCGGGGCCGTAAGAGAGGATCTCATCACCTAGGCTTCTGAGCGCAAAAAGCTCAGGCGCTCTGTTGGTAAGTTCCCTCACCGTGTAGTAGATCTTGACTTTCATCCCCTTGGAATGGGCCTCATCTATATAATTTTTCATTTTTTCAGTAGTCAGGAAAGGATAATTGATAAAAGGATTGATCTCTGTGGCGTGGTGCACATTGACCGTGTTAGCTCCTTCTTTCTTAATCAAATCAATGGGTTCAAAACTGTGGTAATACCTGTTTTTCCAGTGCTTCTCCGTATCCAGTGTCCTGAACGGAGTGATGAGGAATTCAAAATTAAAGAAAAGGGCCTCTCCTTTTTTAAGCACCCTCTCTCCGCTGAAAACAGAGATGAGGCGTGAGCCTTCATCTGTTTTGATCTCACAACTACCCTTTCCATTGTTTGACCAGGATTCAGGTATGATAAGCGGTTTCAACTGATAAAAATTTGTGTTCAATGGTCGTGAGTAGTTCTCGTCCTTAAAAGCGCACTGGAGACCGGCATTCACATCCCCGATCCATAAGGAGTCCTGGTTATTCTTTTGGTTCCATTGCCATTGAAAAGTATCCGGGCACAGACCTCCTTTTCTCCCCATACCCATCATGTATCTGGCCGCATCCTTTGCTACCGTGACTTCAAGGCGTATATCCTTCAGTTTGATTTCTTTATCCGCTGTGATGCGGACTTCATATCCCACAAATCCGTCAAATTCCATTTGTCCTTTGATGTCCCTGTGAAGCGGGCCTGATTTTGAAGATGCCGCCCATTCCACAACTCCTTTGTTCTGCTTTACGATCTTGTACTGTCCTCTGCTCCATTCCAGAGGTTCCTGGTCACCTTTTTCTATGACGAGCTTTACCGAGGAGGATAAAATCTCTCTGAATTCATCTTTGTTTATATACGTCATCTCCGGGGCAAAATAGCTTTTGATGCTCTCCGGAAAACCTTGTTTATTCAGGCCTAAACTCCTTCCCAAACAGGTTATCGTACGCCCCTTGACTTCAAGAGGTATATACGGAGACACGATGTCATCATCCAGGGCGATCTGCGAATCCAGCCATCTCAAACGGGAGTGTCTCCAGGGCTTGTCATCCCCGGAATCTTTGATAACAGAGCTGTCTATGTCGATTACTAACTCAACGGACGTGCTCTTTTCTCCTTCGGGGGAAACCACCACTTCTCCTTTATAAGTGCCGGTTTGTGCGTTTTTCGGGATCTGAACACCGCACCATAACGCCTGGATCTCTCCTTTTTTTACAGATACATCCTTTTCAAACCTCTCTCCTCTCCAGTCTATGCCCTGTGTGTTAAAGCAGGTAAACCCAGATGCAGGGATCACCCTGTTTCCCTCGTCCTGCATCAGATCATTAAAAAGGACATCCACATCTTCTATGTTTTCACGGCAGGCAAAAAGCCCCAGCTGAAAGGCCACATACTCCCCTCTGGCGGCCCTTTCTTTAAACGTCTTCTGAGGCCCTTTTTGTATCCATCTGTAAGCAAGGTCTTTTTTCATCTTAATTGGGAATTCTCTGGATTCCGGAAATACCAGATAGGCAGCGTCCGCATTGTCTTCCATAAGCCGGGATACTTCTTTTTTTTTGGCGATGACTTCCATAGGAAAAAAGCTGTTGAATCCATCAATAGACTGGATCTCCACTACTTCCGCCCGGGGCAATACAGTATCAGAAATATCCTGTCCCTTTAAACCATAACGCTCCAGCCACTCGGAAGATGCGGTCTGTTCCGGTTCAGGGTAGATGACCGTAGGGTAATTGCTTCTTCCTTCCATATGATTGACCATATAATAGATAGAGTACCGGCCCGGGCCTGAAATAGGCTCGAAAACGACTTCTCCGTACTCCCGATTGATATCCCCGCGAAACACATTCATCACTCTTTTATCCGTGGCACTGTCTGCGACCATGACCTCTTTGTTGTCCGGATTAAAGTCCCGCCTTCTCCAGGGAATACGCACAAAAACCGCTCCGTTCTCTTCATCTACCCGGCATACAGCCCTGTGGTTTCCGTATTTTTTTTCATCCCACTTCCCTGTTCCGTAAGGGATATCCTGAATCAACGGCTCGACCTCATATTTATTCTCAGGTTCAGGCTTTTTTCCCAGTTTTTCATAACACTCAGCAAGGAGTTCATCCTGCCGGCTGTAGTCCGGTTCAAAGGGTTTTCCCGTGCCCAGTGCTTCCGGATATTCCTTGGATCTCCGCAGGTGTTCGACAGCTTTCTCATAACCTCCTTTTTCCATATACTCCAGAGCGATGTTGATATGGCATTCCACAAACAACCGGTGCACTCCGGTGGCCCCCTCATAAGGGAGAGCTTTCGTGTCATCCAGGAGAGAAGCTGCTTTTTCATAATACTGTTCGTTCATCAGAGCTTTCACATATTCCACCCTGACCGGCACTCGAGCGGGGAATCTCTCAAACGCCTTTTGGGCTGTTGTCAAAGCTTTTTCCCGTCTGTTGTTCTCATTATAAAATTGGATCAACCTGTACCAGTTTCTCCAAGAATCCTCCTGCACACGCACAGCCTTTTCATAGTCAGCCTGTGCTGCATCCATATCCTGTTCTTTGAGAAGATACCCCCTCACAAAGTAAAAGGGAGCAAAATCAGGCTCTTTGCAGTCTTTAAGAAGCGCCAGGCTTTCCTGGAGGCGGGCCTTGGACCAGTAGATAAGGCTTAAATAATACTTTGCCTTCCAATCATCCGGCCTCAGGGAAGCAGCCCATTGAAACACCTTTATGCTCTCCTCTCTAAAAGGAAAAACAAGATCAGGCATTTGAGAGGATGCTTTATCCAGATAAGAGCTGCTTTTTTCAGGGTCTTTCTGCCTCCATACATAAGCCAGCCAGTAACAGGCTGTGGGGTAGTCAGAGACCAAATCAAGGATACGGGCGCCTTCTTCCTCAAGACCTATCTGGAGATAAAAAAGAGCCAGTTCAAGATAAGCCTCCTCTTTGTACTCACAGCGGACCATGGATTTAAAATCATCCAAATTCTTTTGTGTTTGCTCCAAAAGAAAGGTCTCATAGCGGGCAAAATGACTTAAAGGGTCTATCTCCCGTATCTCCTTTACCACCTGTTCCGCTTTTTTGACCTGCCCTGATCTTCTGTATGCAGCACACATCACCTGATAAGCATTCATATTGGTCCGGTTATAGTCCAGGGATTTGAGGGAATAATCCACAGCCCTTTCATATCTTTTTTCCAACATATATATCTCGGCTGTTTCTCCGTACGCGGCAGACCTCCATTTCAATGACTTTGAGGCCCAGGCAAATGCTTCTTTGGCATCCGTAAGATTCCCGGCTCTCCGGCATAATATCCCATAAATAAAATGAGCATCAGGCTCATACATGACGTTTTTCAATGCCTTTTCAACAAACACCAGGGCCTTTTCATACTCCCCCCTCCGGCAGTAAAGCTCTGCAGTCCTTGTCAAAGCCCGGGTATGGAGAGGGGCTTTTTCTAAAACTTCCAGATATTTCTCAAGCGCTGCAAAGTAACTGCGCTGTTTGTTGAACTGTTCTGCCTGAAGAAACAGAGCTTCAGGGTCTTCTCCTTCGTAGGAATGAAAATCTATGGGTTTTTTTAAATCATTGGAGCGCGGGTCACAGGAGTAAACAAGGTCATCCCCAATTTTAATCAGGATATCCTCTGAATATTCCAGCCCCTGGATCCTGTGCTCAAAAATCCGGGTCGGTTCCAGCTGCAGATGCTTTTTGAAAATCTCTTCCTCGCCCTTAAACACCACCAACTCATCATCCACACTCTTTATGGGGAAAAAAGCCATTTCCAGGCCTTCATTCCAGTTCACATTCAGCGCACCAAGGGGAGAAGCCTTATCCATAGGGCCGATCTTATGATAGGGAAACCAGAGTTCCTTCCATTTGTCTGACTGGGCAGGAGAAAAAAATCCATGGTCATTCTGATTGAGGAAGCGTCCGGATTGAGGTTCGCTGTACTGTCCGTCCATATCTGTGAGCAGGTCTTCCCAGATCATACCCTCGCGGGATAAAGCCCAGATCCACACTTTGTGTCCCGGCATATCATCATAAAGAGCCCAGTGTCCGAATCCGAAGGCATCATCATGCCAGTATCCTCCAAAATATTCCTCGTATTCACCCACTGTGAAATAGCTTTTAGAACCGCCGAAGTCATTGTTCTTGTACCAGGACAGGTCTCTCCCTTTGCGGTCAATAGGCCAGGACTTGAGCGTTTCCGAATAATTATGAGCGATATGGACAGTACCCGGGAAAACATACTGAAGGTCATCGCTGACTTTAACAGCTGCGTTTGACCAGGCATAATAGGATTGGTTGAACGGAGACGGATTGTACCAGAAGGAGTTTGTCTCAAAATAAGCTCCTTTTTCCGGTACTTTGATATCTATCCTCCAGAAAGTCCTGGAAGGCAGGTCCATGGCTCCTATGATACAGCTCGCGCTTCCGTCCGGATTCTTTTTTGTGACATAATCAACAGGATGAGCCCCGGAAGGTGTGTGGCCCACGATGCCGAAATTAAATTCAATCCCGCCTGAGGTCCAGGGACCTCTCAGTGCGATCTCCCTGAATTTGAGGACATGATTTTTGTAGATAAACTCAAGGCCGGTTTTTTTATCCACAGCTCCCCAGACTTTTCCCCCTACCTCAGGAAGCACCTCCACAGATACATAAGGATTCTCCATGCGCACCACTTTCCAGGTTTTCTCTTCAGGCTCGGTGCTGAATTCATCAAAAAAGGAATAAGGGTACAGCCTGGCCCCTCTTCCCCACAGGCTGGAGCGGATAAGAATAGGGACCGGGTCAGGTCCTGAAAAAGGATAGGTGGTGATGACCTCTTCTGTCTCTTTTACGGCCGCATTCTGATTGGACACACATCCTACCGCCAATAGAAGCACCCCAAACAAAATAAAGTAATTTCTGAGTTTCATGTCACATCATCCTTTAATATTCAGATATTGCACCCGCTCTTTTCGTTATTATGCCCCTTCCTATTTTAATCAACCAGGCGTGCTGGTTCTGAAGTCATCCGGAGGCGAGCGGGCATGGTTCCTCACAGAGGAGAGCGAGCTGAGGATGTCATTGCGAACGACCGTTAGGGAGTGCGGCAATCCCAAGGTTCTTTGTAAGTATTTGAGATGGCTTCGTCACTCTGTTCCTCGCCATGACAATTTATAAAAAAAAGCTTCTTTGTCGTCACTCTCCTCCGATCTGAATGTTCTTTATCCTGAATGTGGGAGCGGTGAATCCCCTGTTCATGTCAAGGTCGTTTCCAAGCATATCAAGACCGTTCAGCATGTCAAATGCGGTTCCTGCAATGGTCAGCCCTTTCACAGGGAAAACAACCTTCCCGTTCTCGATCCAGAACCCGGAGGCTCCCCCGCTGAAATGACCGCTCACCGGATTGATTCCGTATCCGGTCACTCCTTTAAGCCACAGTCCTTTTTCGGTCGCTTTGATGATTTCCTGCGGCGGTGTCTCTCCGTTGGCCATAAAGAAGTTATGGGGCCCTATTCCCGGGATAGACCTATAGCCTCCCCGGCTCGCATTTCCAGTGCTGGTTTTTCCAGCCCTTTTCGCCACAATCGTATTGTACATAAACCCCTTTAGCACCCCGTTTTCAACAATGATCCTTTTCTGTGTGGGCACTCCTTCCCCGTCAAACGGCTGGCTTCCCAGACCCTTGGTAAGCGTGCCGTCATCAACTAGAGTGATAAGTTCTGAACCGATCTTTTTATCTATCATCTCTCTGAGAAAGCTGGCTCCCTGAAGCACTCTCTCTCCATTGACAGCAGACAGTATACCGCCCAGAATGGCTCTGGAAACATCCGTATCAAACACGACATCGGCTTTTTGAGTTTTGACCATTTTCGGGTCCAGCATCTCATACGCATCCTTAGCTGCTTTTTCAGCCACTTCTTCTGCGGGTTTAAGGTCGCTAAAAAATCTTCGGGTGCAGTACTCTCCCCCGGATGATTTCTGCTCTCCTTTCTCAGCCACTACATAGACACCGAAGTTGCACACAGATGACTTAAAAGACTTGGAAAGGCCGTTTGAATTTGCCAGAAAAACCTCTGTCTCCGATTCTGCAAATCCCGAACCTCCGCTTTTTGTGATCCTCTCATCCTTCATGGCCAGTTCTTCGACCTTTTTGGCCATTGTGATCTTCTGGTCCATGGTCACTTTACTTAAATCCGGGTCAAACAGGCTTTTGACCTCAGTTTCTCCCTTTTCAGAGGGAAGAACATTGTTTTCATCCGGAGTGGTGGACCCGGCAAAACCCACAGCTCGGCTTATAGTGTCCTCAAGAGCTTTTTCTGACAGGTCATTACTGTAGGAAAAAGCCATAGCTCCATTTTTCAACACACGGAAGCCCACGCCGTTTGAAGAAGCTTCCTGTACGGTTTCCACTTCTCCGTTTCTCACTTCCACACTCAGGTCTCTTGAGGATTCAATGAAAACCTCTGAGGAGTCAGCTCCTTTATCCAAACACTTTTTGACTAAGCTTTCAGCTAATTCTTTATTTTCCATTGTTAACTCCTTGAGCGGCTTCCGCCCACATTTATACTGCGGATCCGTACCGTGGGCTGGCCGGCTGATACTTCACAGGACTGGCCGCCCTTACCGCATATGCCCGGCCCGAAGCCAAGGTCATCTCCCACAGCATCGATATTTGAAATAATATCCAGGCAGTTCCCTATCAATGTCGCGCCTTTAACAGGAACGGTTTTCTTTCCGTTTTCAATGAGATAGGCTTCCCGGCATGTAAAATTGAAAACTCCGGTGGTGGGATTCACACTTCCGCCGCTTATACTCTGCACATAAAGCCCCTGCTTTGTGGAACTCAGGATATCCTCCGGTTTATCGCTTCCTTTTTCAATAAAAGTATTGGTCATCCTGGGTATGGGGATGTCACGAAAGGTCTCCCTCCGTCCGTTTCCGGTTCTTTCCATCTGGATCTGCTTGGCGGAAAGGATATCGGTCATGTACTTTTCCAGAACTCCGTTGTGAATCAAAACATTCCGCTTCATCTGCGTGCCTTCATCATCAAAATTAGTGGTTCCTCTCATATTGGGAAGGCTTCCGTCATCCACCATTGTGAAAACATCACTGGCCACTTTTTGACCCAGTTTTCCGGTGAAGGCTCCGATCTCTCTGGCTATATTATCAGCCTCAAGAGGATGGCCCACAGCCTCATGCACCAAGACACCGCCCCAGCCATTCTCTATCACCACATCCATCATACCTGCCGGACAGTCTTCTGCCTCCAGCATCGCCACTGATTCCCTGGCTGCGGTTCGAGCCACATCCTCGGGTTTGTACTTATCAAACATCTCAAAACCCATGTGCTTGCTGAGTCTCTCTCTTCCCATATGCCTTGTGTTGTTTCCTACGCTCAGTGTCTGCACAATAAAAAACATAAGAGGAAGCTCATCTGTTAAGTAAAGGCCCTCACTGTTCGCAATGGTCCGGCCTCTTACTTCATCGTAATAGCTCACGCTGACCATCTTTATCTTCGTGTCATAATCAAGCGCTGCTTGATGAGCTCTGCTCATAACATCCAGCCTTTTCTGGTCTGCCACCTGTTCAAGCGGGACTTCGATTGTGATATAGGAAGGCCTTTTCTCAGATTCGGCATTGACCGGCTGGACTGCTTTTGTTCCGGCCGCCACATAGGATGCCACCTGAGCGGCATTCAATAGTTTTTCTTCCGTGACCTCATCCGCATAAGCAAATCCAGTTTTGTCTCCTGATATGACCCTGACTCCTGCTCCCTGACTGATCCCAAACACAGCGCTCTTGAATTTGTTCTCTTCAAGCAGTACTTCACGGGAGATCCGGTGCTCGATATAGACATCAGCGAACTCCCCTCCTCTCTCAAGGGCTTTCCGGATGGTCCTGTCGAGAATATCTTTTTCAAGACTCAAGACCGCTTCTCCTGATGGGGTTCCTTTACAGGAAACCAGACTCATCAGAGAAGGAACGGCAACCAGAGCAGCTCCTCCTTTGAGGCTTAATTCAAGAAACTTTCTTCTGGGGATATCCCCGGTAAAATAACCTTTCTTGCTCATTGTTGACCTCTTCTATGAATTTTTTTTATATTTTATAGCCGTAAATCACAAATATCAAACTTTAAATTCAATTATA
>CAZSZS010000121.1:0-4233 GCA_964611275.1 uncultured Eubacteriales bacterium | reverse complement strand
AAGAAAATCCGCCGCGCAGATAACGGCGCACAACGCACGAAATCAAAAACGCACCCGGATCTCAGCCCGAAATGAAACAATCACGAGGCAAAGCCCGGCGCTGTTGCGAACGCCCGCTGAAGAATCGAGGGATCCATCCGAATGAAGAACACTTCCATCAGGCGGACGGTCTACTCGTGCCTGAGGGAAGTGATGGGATTCGCAAGAGCTGCTTTCAAGGCTTGAGAACTGACGGTGAGAACGGCAAGTGTAAGAGATAATAAGCCGGATATTATAAAGAGATGAAGAGGAATCAGGGTGCGGTAGGAAGAATTGTCCATAGGGGAGGCAGAAGGTGACGAAGAATATATGTTGTCAAGAGTCATAGATTTAACTGTAGATGATGCCGGCAGTATTTATGCTGCGGAGATGAAAGAGAATCATATCAAAGTATTCGACAGGAATGGTGGCTATCTTAAAACCGTTGGAAGACCAGGACAAGGGCCAGGGGAGTTCAGCCGAATTGCACATATCCAAATTACACCAAAGAATGAATTAATGGTTTATGATAGAATGGCATTCAAATTGACGTTCTTTGCTCTAGATGGCCATTACATCCGAAACATCCATTTAAAGGGAATACAGGCTTTGGAGATTAGAGAAAATGCAAAAGGTAATTATTTAGTAAGTACCCTGGAATTCCAAGGTCAATACGGCACCAATACCTTTCGATCTTCCAGAGAAGTCATAGAGTACAGTTCTGACCTCACGTTCATAAGGACACTAATCAAAGAGAAGTTCAGGAAAGCAGATGCGCCGCTGCGTCCCAGTATGCTTGCCAGATTTCTCCCATCCGATCTCGTCATTTGCGGATTCACAGACACCTATGAATTCCGGATTATAAGTCCGGACGGAGAGGTAGTCCGGAGGGTGTTAAAAGAATATGAGCCGATTGAGATCAGCGATGAGGAAAAGGAGAAAAGGGGATTTGCCGGCGTAAAAAATGTGCCGAGATACTTTCCGGTTTTTCATGATTTTTCAGTGGATGAAGAAGGCCGGATTTTTGTCAAGACTTTTGAGAGACAGGCAGATGGAAACAAATTTTATTATGATGTCTTCAATCCTGACGGAAAATACGTTGTTAAACTTTCATTGAATGCCCTTCCAGAATATTGGAAAAACGGGAAAATGCACACCATCGAATATGACGAACAGGGGTACCAGCACATCAAACGCTACAAACTCACCTGGAAAATCTGACGCACCTTAAAACCGATACAAGGAATAGTCGTTTATTTGTTGCCGAGCTTTTCCCTTAGGATGAAATATCTCCACTTTCTCGACCAGAAGCCTCCCCGCTCCCTCTCCCCTTAATTTGGGGTCCACACCCAGCCACCCTATCATGGGATTTCTGTTCTTTGCGGCATTATTAGACTGACTTTATGATAGTTTCTTTTTTGTGGGTTTCTTGTTGACTTATCCGTTATCTTATATGTATGATGGCGATGAAGTCGCTTAGAGGGCGGAAATTCCATGAAGAGAAGAAGACAAATCGCCGTGCTGACGGTTTTCTGTTTGGCTTTCATCTATCTTAGAAGTCATGCATCTTCAATCCCCTTATCCGAGAAGGAATCTGAAAACAAGAAGCTCATCACCATTGAAGGGGGGCGTCAAGTTTTCAAGCCTGCTGACTGGATCAATTGGTTCGTGAAAGGACATACACCGAGAGAGGATGAGGACATGAAAGTAGGGCCGGGCTACTATACCTTTGACCTAGAGGCATACTGTCTGGACATTGGATCTGCTTCTCCTCCAGAGGGCGCTCCTTACATGCTGGGCCCGGCCAGTGGCCGCCATGCGGAATTGATCAACAACATATCCCTTCGATTGATGGATCACCCAGAGATCCCGCAGGACGAGATCCAGCGATTCATGTGGGGGATTCAGTGCGGGGTGAATTTCCAGGATTATTCCTTTGAGTTCCAGCAGCTCATGAGGCCGCTGCTCACCCGCCGGGAGATCTTCCGTATGAGTGTGGATTGGGGCGGCCTCCTTGAGAGATTCCTCCCTGAAAGACTGATGGCCATCATCGACCGGGTTGAAGAAATGAGAGAACGGCTGATCGATTTCGAGGAAAACATTGAAGACCTTCAGGAAGTCGCTTTTATCAACCAGGAGATGGATGAAGAAGAAAGAGAGGAGGAGGAAGAAACCCAAGAAGAACCGGGAAACTGGGCTTACATCGGTCAAGGTCTCTATGCCCGGGTTTATCCCTACAATTTCCAGCTAATGCGCTACGAAATCTTCAAACCCGCCCCCTACATCCTCAAGCGCGACTCCTTGGGCCGTGTGACACAGTTCCGGAGCGGAGATTGTTCCATAGAGATCAAGTATGCCTCAGGATCAATCCCAGAGTCTATTGTCTCGGCCGACGGACAGGATCAAATCCCGATTTGGCGGATCGCGATTCTTCGCTTGAAACATCCTTCCTTAGGGAAAGAAGTGAAGCTGGAGAATGTGGGCTGGGTCTTGGCTTCCAACACCGAGCTCTCTTCCTTCCGATCTGTGGAAGCAAGAGGGCCGTTCTCTCCGGAAGAGCTGCTCAGCGGTAGACCCGGCACTGGCTGGGATGAAGTGGCGGCCCGCCGGGACCAGGCTCGTGAGGTCAAGGACCTGGAAGAGGGAATCCGCGATTATGCCGGAGATGCGGATGAGAGTGCACTCAAAGACATGGAGGACCTTGCTGAGGTCGAAGCCATGGTCAAAAACATCCATGAGCAGATGGGGGAGACTCTCGGAGCATCCGTTGAGTCCAATAACCAGAAGATGGCAGAAGCAGCGGCTTTGAGAGCTGCACAGGCGAGCGCTTATGCAGCAAGCAGCGCTGCTGACGACTGTCCTCCGCCTCCTTCCGGGGGAGTTGTTTCGGACAGTGCGCTTGATTCTCTTATTAGGGATGCCTTATCAAAAGTGCCTGCAAAAAGTAAAAACATCAAATATCAGTCAATTCAGGTCGTGGGAGCACGGCGGGGCTAAAAAATGATTTATAGAGCTGTTTCTTTCTTAATTATCTTTTCTCTCTGTTTTGTTGGCTGCCAAAAACATGCAGAAAAAATCTTTCCTCCGATCGAAAACCTTGATGAGCTGGAGCTTTTTCCCGTGGCTGATTTTACGGAAATACCTGAAATTGCATCCGCAGCTATGCCGGTTATTTCATCTGAAGGAGACATATTCTTTTTTGACTCCCGATTGAAGCAGCTGTTCAAATCCGACCTTTCCAGCCAGAAAGTCATCCCCATAGGAAGATACGGGGAAGGACCCGGTGAATACACCGGCATCATGGGACTGTTGTTGGAAAATGATAACCTCTATTTCCTGGATGTTCATCGTAAAATTGTTTGTTTGGATAAAGAAGGCCATCTGATTTGGGAGGAAAAATTTACCCCCAATTTACTGGAATACTTGGTAAAAAAGGGGAAGCCTTTTACTTCACCGAGATAAAACCGGATGAAGATGGTCATTTTATGATGGGATTGAGTGAATGGACGAGAGCCCAAGAATCCCGTTTGTTATGTGAAAAGCCGATTGTAACCGTTCAGGGCAATGCCATGGTTGACGGGAAAATTGTCAAAGGGGGGGGATTCTTCTTTCTGGCTAATCCGGCATTTGCTCATGTCGGCAATATTCTTGCTGCTTCAGCCTCAAATAAGTATGAGTTTGAAATCCTGGATCTTGATGGAAACAGAACACAGACCTATGCATTTAAGGCTCCGGATGCGGATGCGACAGAGATGATAAAGATAAGAATTTGGTTTTTCGGTTATTTCTGATTTTCCCTCCATTCCCTAAAATTTCCACCCATTAAGCGACTTCATCATTAATAATACACACAAAAAATACGTCCGATCAACAAGAAACTCCCAAAAAAGAGAAGACATAAGAAAATCAGTGGAATAGAGACTCAAAAAGAACAAAGATCACCCTTCTTCCCCTTGAACGAAAGGATTAGAGTTTCATATGTATTCTGATAGTTCCTCAGCTGCCATAGAGAGCTGAGCCTGAGGAGGCGGGGGCCGGACAGCCTTAAAGGTTAGATTGAGATGTTTGATGATCTTGTCTATGACTTTATGATCTTCAATAAAGGAAACAATTCGCATGATTCCCCCGCATTTGGGACAGATGAGGGGATCGATCTCATAGATCTTCTTTATCATCTCAGCCCAACCTTTGGAGGGTATAAAGGGGTCTTCATCT
>CAZSZS010000120.1:0-35734 GCA_964611275.1 uncultured Eubacteriales bacterium | reverse complement strand
AGCTATTTTATAAAAAAAGGGAAAATCAAAATCATATTCCACCCTCCCGTTTCAGTCGAAGGGTACCACCGCAAGAACATGCATGAGTTGATTGAGAAAGTATGGAAAATTATTCATAGAATAGAGACAATATCCCCTTAGAACTCAGTTCTAAGGATAATGTTAATAAGGCTGTCTTTATTTAAACTTTTTTTTGGCATGAAAAAACAGCCTTTTACAGGGGGACAGAACTGTGGAAAAGTAGAGTATCTTATTGATTATAATAGAGATGGCTGGGCCCGTCCCCATAATTAGTAATTAAGAGCCGCTGGCACCGGGTTTGGGGCCGCGAATCCAGGAGCCGTTGTAGTTGATCAGGTCTTTTTCAAAACAGACAATGGAATGGACGGTGTAGAGTCCGCTGTCAGGATTGTCTTCCAGGTACATCCACCCCTCATCTTCGCCATGCCGGCCAAACGATATCACCAGAATATCATCCGGGCTCACATTTCCTCCAGGTATTCCGTAAACGCCGGCAATGGAACTTCCGGCATAAACATGAAATTTATGGCCCCACTGGTCATAGAGGGGGCAGGACTTGAAATACAGCGGAGCCAATCCGGAAACAAAATCACATCCGGACTGAAGCTCTCCGGCCTGGTTTCCTTCATCAGGGGCTCCCCCGTGGTCTGTGGCATAGTTCATGCTGGCCGTAGTAATGGTGACCATATCCTGCATGGTCTGTTTTTGTTTGGCTTTCTGGACGGATACCATTAAATTGGGGATCAAAAGCGCCGCCAGGATCCCTATGATAGCCACAACGATCAACAGTTCGATCAGAGTGAATCCGGAAACATTTTTTTTCATGGGAAGCTCCTCTGATTTCAATAAAAAAGGGCAGGTGCTTTTTGCACCTGCCCTTTTTATTCGGCTTTAATCAAACTTATGTTTATGAACCTGCAGTAGCCACTCTGGGCGCTCTGATCCAGGAGCCGTTCCAATTGATAAGGTCTTTATCGAAATCCTGCATGGAACTCACTGTGAAAAGACCTAGTTCCGGAGTTGCCGGAACATAAGCAAAACCTTCATCTGCTGCATTACGCCCCCATGATTGTATCAGGAAATCATCCACTCCAACAGCAGTAGCGGGTACACCGTTCTGTCCGCCTACGCTATCTCCGGTATAAACCTCATACGCATTGCCCCAGGAATCGTTTATCGGACAAATTTTGATGTAGAACGGGGCCAGGTCAGTGGTGAACGCATGTCCGGAAGAAAGCTGACCGCTCGGATCTGTTGGGGCTGTTCCGTTATCCGTAGCATAATCCGCGCAGGCCGTTGCGATCTTTACGATATCGTTCATGGTGGATTTCTGTTTGGCTTTCTGCATGGCGGTGATCACATTGGGAATCAGCAGTGCGGCTAAGATTCCAATAATCGCCACAACGATCAACAGTTCGATCAAAGTAAAACCTTTTTCTCTTTTCATTTAAAACCTCCTTTTTGTTTCTATTTTGAAAATTAAAAAGATTACTTAATTCAATTCTTATTAATGCAATATTCATGCCATATTTCACGTATTCTATGTTGCTGATATCACTGCACTTAAATCCCAGGTGGAAAAATTCATTATACCCGGCTTGCCCTTTATTGTCAATAGCCGACAAATATTGTCATTAACGGCCCTCTCTGTTTTGTTCTGAATGCTGGCTGTTTATGCCGTGCTTGTCTATCAGATACCTTATGGAACGGTAGTTGATCCCGAGAACGGACGAAGCTTTCTTCATGTTTCCGTGGGACAGGCTCAGCGCATCCTGTACATACTCTTTGGTCAGTTCATCCAGGACCTTATTGAGATCAAATCCGGGCTTGATTCTCCGGTCCCCAGCCGCTGTCTTCTGAGGCGACAGCAGTTCATTCGGAAGGCTCTTCCTTGTTATGGTCTCCCTTTCCTCTATGGCCACGATCCTTTCTATGACATTTTCGAGCTCCCTGATATTACCGGGCCATGGATAGGTTTCAAAAACATTGAACACTTCAGGAGCCACTCTTTTCAGTTTAATTCCTGTCTTTTCACAGTGTTTTTTTAAAAAATGCTGCACCAGAGGAGGGATATCCTCTCTGCGCTCCCTCAAGGGCGGCATGTGAAAAGTAATCACATTTAAACGGTAAAAAAGGTCTTCCCTGAAAGAACCCTGTTTGAGCTTTTTCTTCAGATCCTGATTGGTGGCTGATATGATCCTCACATCGACCGGGATCTCTTCAGTGCCTCCCACCCTGCGTATGGTTTTCTCCTGAATAGCTCTCAGCACCTTGACCTGGGTCTGGGGTGACATCTCTCCTATCTCATCCAGAAAAAGAGTCCCGTTGTGGGCTACTTGAAACATGCCTTTTTTTTGAGCCACAGCTCCGGTAAAAGCTCCTTTTACATGCCCGAAAAGCTCGCTTTCCAAAAGACTTTCGGGCAGAGCTCCGCAGTTAACAGTGGTAAACGGTTTGTCTTTTCTTTTTCCGTGGAAATGCAGGGCCCTGGCAGCCATTTCTTTTCCTGTGCCGCTTTCACCCGTTACCAGCACTGTAGAGTCTGTTCCGGAGATCTTGTCGATCAATCCGAATATCTCCTGTATGGGTTTGCTTTTGCCGATCATGTTCTTGAAGCTGTACCGCTCCTTGAGCTCTTTTTTGAGCAGCACATTCTCTTCTTTAAGCCTCCGCTCCTTCAATCCTTTCTCCACTATGATCTTTAACTCCTCCACATCAAAAGGCTTGAGAACATAGTCCACGGCCCCGGCCTTAAACGCTTCCACCGCCTGTTTGATGGTGCCGTAAGCGGTGATCATCACAACCGGGATTTGGGGTTCGTTTTCTCTTATATATCTCAAAATATCCATTCCGCTCTTCTTTGGTAATTTCACATCCGTCAAAACCAGGTCAAAATCCTCCTCATCCAGTAATTGAATGGCTTTCTCCGCAGAAAGCGCATTTTCAACTGAATATCCCTGTTTTTTAAAGACCATATTCAGAAGGTCAAGTATGCTCTTTTCGTCATCAATGATCAGTATTTTTTCCATGTCTCTCATCCTTTAAACCCTTATCCAATCTGGGAGGAGGGTTCATCCTGGGAAGAGTGATTCTCACAGTGGTCCCTTTATTGAGTTCTGATTCCACCTCGATTTTTCCTCCGCTCTCCTCAACCATCCTGTGGACCACAGTCATCCCTATTCCCAGCCCCCCCTCAAAACTTGAGTGAAACGGTTCGAATAATTTTTCTTTTTCTTCTTTTTTCATGCCCAATCCGGTGTCAGAAAAATTGATCTCCAATTCATGCTTTTTCCGGTCGTTTATGTTTATCACCAGCTCCCCGCCCTGTGGCATGGCTTTTACTGCGTTTTTTATAAGATTCCAGGAAATCTGCTTTATCTGGTCCTTACTTCCGTAAAAAGTCACTTTCTTAGAGCTAAAGTCCCCTTTGATCACCAAATTTTCATCCAGCTCCCCTCCCCTTCTAAGTAGGGATATGGTCTCCTTAACCGCATCAGAAATGTCAAATTCAGAAAAAATCCTTTTTTTCGGAGATGCCAGATTCAGAAACTGCTCAATGGATTGAGACATGCGCTCAGACTCGTCCACAATCACATCCATGAGCTTTTTCTCTTCTCCTGAAATTTCCAGGCTGTCCCGGATCACCTGGACAGAGCCGGAAATCGCGGCCAGCGGATTCCGTATCTCATGGGCCAGCTGCGCTGATATCTCTCCTGCCAGAGCCAGGTTTTTTTTGACCTCAAGCTCTTTTTTTGCCGACTCAAGTTCAATACTGGTTCTCCTCAAGCTTCCCATCAAGTAATTGACCAGAAAAGCGACCAGGAAAAAAGCCCCCCAGGCAAACATTATATTACTCAATACAAAAGCAAGGGATACGTCCAGTTTTTCTCCTGACGGAAAATAAGGGATAAAGCCAAAATACATCCCGTCCACCAACACGCCAAAAAAAATACAGGATAAAGCGGCCGTGATATATGCAGCCCGGTTGGAAAGAACGATACTGGCGGCAATGATAGCAAAAATATAGAGAAAATAAAAAGAACCTCTGAGCCCTCCGGATATATACACAAGAAACGTGATCAACAGCAGGTCGAAAAATATCTGAAGATAGGCCTGAAACGAAAGATGCCTGTTCCAGAAGTAGAGGCTCAAATACAAACCGGAAAGCAGATAGGCTGTGATGATCACATAATAAAGAGCTGTCAGCTGGATGTATTCAGGAGCCGCAAATTGGATCCCTACCACGGTCACAGTCAGTGAAGTGAAAATGATCAAACGAAAGAGGATAAACCAAAGAATGTGTTTTTTTCTGACTCTCATGTCAATTGATAATGGTTTTTAGAAGCGCAGTTCTTTATTACAATTGGGCTATCAGGCTGAATATGGGGAGATACATGGAAATGACTATGCTACCTACCAGTCCCCCCACTCCGATAAGAAGAATCGGCTCCAGTATGGAAAGAAGCGATTTCACTGTGGCGTCTACTTCCTCATCATAAAAATCTGCCAACTTTGTCAGCATCTCATCCAGAGTTCCTGTGGCTTCCCCTACACCTACCATCTGTGTCATCATGAACGGAAATCCACCCACTTCTTTAAGTGCGTCGTTCATACTGCTACCCTCAGCAA
Source organism: uncultured Eubacteriales bacterium (assembly GCA_964611275.1). GTDB lineage: Bacteria > Acidobacteriota > Aminicenantia > Aminicenantales > Aminicenantaceae > WJMT01. The sequence continues at coordinate 31,084 of CAZSZS010000120.1, read as the reverse complement.
CCAGGGTGCGCACCTCAAGTATGTTTTCCTCGATAATCATATTCCCGGAGGTCGCTGAAGTGATTTTAAGACTGTCCAGCATAGGGACACCACCGGACAAAAGAGTGCTCAGAGTTCTCGTCACCCGGGACAGCCCGTATTTTTCGAGCAGCGTTCCGAATAAAGGCATGGAAAGCTTCATCCTGTCCAGTACTCTCCGTGCTTTCCTGTTTTTTTGTACCATCTTAAAGCCCACAACAAGAGCCACGATAGCGACCACAATCCATATGATATTTTTCTGAACAAAAAGACTCAAATTCAGCACAAGCACGGTCAATCCGGGCAGCTGGGCTCCCAATTCCATGAACACCTCGGCAAAGACAGGAATGACCTGCCACATCATGAAAATCACAACCAGTATGGCAAAAGTAATAATGGCAGCAGGGTAAATCATGGCCTGTCTTACCTGAGACCTGATCTTCACTATTCTTTCCAAAAAATCAGAAAGCCTTCTCAGCATGATATCAAGAGAACCGCTCTGTTCCCCTGAAGAAATCATGTTGCAGAAAAGGTCGTCAAAAACCTTTGGAAACCGCCTCATGGCCTGGTTCAGAGTGGAACCTGCCTCAACATCTTCCCTTACCTTATTTATAACTTTTTTGAAATATTTGGTCTTTGCCTGTTCTGATAAAATATTCAGACTCTGTATCAATGGAAGTTCCGCATCGATAAGCACAGAAAGCTGCCGGCTGAACACGGCCAGTTCTTTGGTTTTTACTTTGCGGGTTTCAAGTAAAGGTATCTTTATCTCGCGCCTTGCTCTTTTGATCTCGAGAATGCTGATCTGTTCTCTGTTTAATTCATTCCGCAAAACTTGCTCAGAAGAAGAAGTACGCTCTCCTTCTACGATATCACCGTACCGGTTTTTCCCCTTCCATTTGAATAAAGGCATGTTTTCCCCTTTGTTTTATCTCATTTGCTTGGGCTGAAAACTCTTCTTAGCCACTTTTAATCCCTCTTTCCTCTGTATGATCTCTGTTAACTCCTGAGGCTTGGAACTGATCTCTATAGCCGTCTCAAGAGTGATGGCTTTATTTAAATACAAATCAGCCAGCGACTGATTAAAAGTCTGCATACCAAATGTTTCCTGCCCCATCTGCATCGTAGCGTAGATCTGGTGGATTTTATTTTCTCTTATAAGATTTCTTATGGCCGAGTTAGGAATAAGAAGTTCCATGGCCAGCACCCTCCCTCTTCCGCTTGCCCGCGGCAGGAGTGCCTGGGTGATCACAGCCTCTAATGTCATGGACAGCATGATCCTTATCTGAGCCTGGTACTGGGATGGGAAAATATCAATGATCCTGGAAATGGTCTCTACAGCGGAATTCGTATGCAGGGTGGAAAAAGTAAGATGGCCTGTTTCAGCAACTCTGAGTGTGTGTTCCACTGTTTCCAGGTCTCTCATCTCTCCTACGAGAACTACGTCCGGGTCTTCTCGGAGAACAGATCTCAGTGCATTGGGATAAGAAAGGGTATCCACAAGAAGCTCTCTCTGGTTGACAATGGATTTTTTGGGAGTAAAGAAATATTCTATCGGGTCTTCAATGGTGATGATATGAACCTTTCTTTCCGTATTGATATAATTGATCATACAGGCAAGGCTGGTGGACTTGCCGCAGCCCGTAGGACCGGTCACCAGCACCAATCCCCTCGGCAGCCGGCAGAGCTGCGCCAGTCTCTGTGGAAGCCCCAGTTCAGAAAAACTCCACATGGACGGGAGAAACCTTCTGAATGCTCCGGCCACAGCCCCTTTCTGCATGAATATGTTCCCACGAAATCTGCCCAGCTCTTTGATCCCGAAAGAAAAATCCAGTTCCAATTTTTCCTCAAACAATTTTTTCTGACGGTCATTAAGAAGACTGTATAGGATCCTTTTCGTCTCTCCTGCGGTCAAAGGAGGATAGTCCAAAGAAATGAGCGTTCCGTCGATCCTTAACCGAGGAGGAATATGGGTAGTTATATGAAGGTCAGTGGCTTCCTTTTCAACCGCAAGTTTCAGCAGTTCCTGAATTGTTACCGCCATTATTTCACCTCCCTGTCATTTACTGTGACCCTCAGGACCTCTTCCACTGAGGTAATGCCTTTTTTTATCTTATAAAGCCCGCTCTGCCTCAGTGTCAGCATGCCCTGTTTAATAGCTGTATTCTTTATGTCCTTTGATTGAGCCTTGGATAAAATCATCTCTTTGATCCCATCGCTCACTTCCAACACTTCAAACAGGGCGGTCCTCCCTTTATATCCGGTGTTGTGGCATGAACTGCATCCCTTAGGTTTATAAACCTTGACCTTCTTAGCCTCTTCAGGGCTGAATCCTATGTCTTCTAAAGCATCCGGGGTCAGTTTGTGTTCCTCGCGGCAGTTTTTACACAGCATCCTCACCAGTCTCTGCGCCACAATAAGCCGGACCGAATCAGCGATCAAAAAGGGCTCCACGTTCATGTTGACCAGCCTGGTTATGGTACTGGCCGCATCATTGGTGTGAATCGTGGAAAAAACAAGGTGCCCGGTCAGTGCGGCCTTTATGGCAATATCTACTGTATCAAAATCACGCATCTCTCCCACAAGCATGATATCCGGGTCCTGCCTTAAAAAATTTCTTAGAATGGTTGAAAACCGAAGCCCTATCTTCTCATGTATATTAACCTGATTGATTCCCTCCAGATGAAATTCCACAGGGTCTTCAGCTGTCATGATATTTGTATCTACGGAATTCAGGCTTGAAACGGCCGAATACAGAGTGTTTGTCTTCCCGCTTCCTGTGGGCCCGGTTACAAGGATGATTCCCCAGGGTGAGCCTATGGCTTTCTGAAAGGCTTCCAGAGACTGCTTTTCAAACCCGAGTTCCGTGAAATCCAGCCTCAGCATTCCCCTGTCAAGAATACGAACCACTACTTTTTCTCCGAAGAGCGTGGGGACACTGGAGACCCTCATATCCACATCCTTCTTGTTTCCATTCTCCATCTTCACACGGACCTTAATTCTTCCATCCTGGGGCAGGCGTTTTTCAGCGATATCCATGTTTGAAAGAATCTTAACCCTTGATATCACCGGATTCTTGAATTTCATCGCCAGATTCATCATTTCATACAGAGTCCCATCAAGCCGGTATCTCACACGGAATACTTTTTCATAAGGCTCAAAATGGATATCACTGGCGCCTTTCTTTATGGAATCAATAAACACAGTGTTCACAAGCGTGATAATGGGTGCTTCTTCAGTGGATTTGGTCAGCTCTTCAATATCATAATCTTCCTCTTCTTCCTCTATTATATTCACGCTCGTATCTTCGGCTTGTTCTATCTCATCCACTATCTGTTTGACTCTTAATGAATCAGATGATCCGTAATATTTTTCAATAGAGTTCACAATCCCTGATTCAGAGGCAATCACTGGCTGTATGCTCAACCCGGTCCTGAATCGTATGTCTTCGATGACATCCAGGTCCGTAGGATCCACCATGGCAAGAGTCAAAAAAGAACGAATACGGTGTATCGGCATGATCAGGTACTTCTGCGCGATCTCTATGGGGATAAGATTGATGACATCCGGATAGACTTCAAACTGATCAAGATTTATATAAGGGTATCCAAGCTGACGGCTTAATGCCTGAGCCATTTCCTCTTCAGAAACAAGACCCAGGCTGATTATGGCGCTTCCCATTGCGACATCGTTTTGTTTTTTATACTCCTCAGCGGACTTCAACTGCTCTGTATTAAGAAGTTTTTCCTTTAAAAGCAGTTCGCCTAAATTAGATCCCATCTGATTGTCTTCCTAAATTAATTAATTTAACATTTTTTGTCAATATATTTTCCATAATATTCAGACGCATCCATTCTCTCAGGTTTCTCTTACGCATTCATTTTAGTCCATTTTTACTAAAAAGTCTTGTATATACTCGCAAACTACGGCCTTTCCGTCAATCACCATGCAGGGGGATTCCAAAGGTGATTTTCTTGGTGCCTTTATCACCTATAAGGGTGAATTCGGTCCTTCTCCCGTTAATTTAGGTTGTTCCCCAAAAAAAAATGATAACAATGACATTTTCTTTGTTTTTAGGTGGTCCGGGCTAATTTTTAGGCGGAAAGCCCGAAGCCGCTCTCAGATAAGCCTTTTCGAGAATATCGTATGCCAGTTTGTCATAGGAAGGCGCAAACTTATTTATTCGGTACGGAGTCAGCCTTTCTTTCAACAGTTTATCTTCGGTTTTTAATGTATAGAGGTAATTGACAACAGCTCTGGCAAAAATATCTTCCAGTGGCTCCAAATTCTTATAGAGTTTTATGGCCTGCTCTTTCAATCCAGATACATTTTGTTCTGACAGACGAACACATTTCTTTACATCAAGAGAGGGATATATGAGATTTCTGGCGATAAATGCCTGACGGAGTGTTTCTTTGGCTTCATCGATTTCAAATGCAGAGTAAAGAGAGGTGCTCTTTGTTGGGATGGGGAGATACTTTCCGATTTCCCGGAACACTTCTTTTCTTCTCTCCCCGCCATATATCCAGCCGACATAGGGGATCAGTATTCCGCTTTTTAAGAATTCCGATTTTTTTTCCCTGATTTTCGTACCAAAATAATGGTCCTGATAAGAGTCTCTTTCTTTTTGTTCATAACTTCTGATAAAAAGTTCCAGCCCATACATATACTTGTTCATAATCAAAGGGATCATTTTGAGGTCCAAGAAAGTAATGGGCTCCACTTTCACGCTCCCTTCTATTTTGCCCTCACACATCCTGAAAAGGGGATCCTTCTCTGTTAAACTTTTTCGTGAATATTCAAGTATCCTCTGTTTCTTTTTATTTTCAAGGCCGTTTACGATAAACAGAACGTCTACATCATCCCCCTCTATCGGAATCCCCCTGAGCCAGCTTCCTCTCAAATTTATGGAGATAAAATGGCTTCCATAATCCTGATGCATTTTTTCCCCGATTTCCGTGAGTACATCCTCAAGCTTATCGAAAAGGCCGATCTTCCGGTAGCAGTTTCTTGGGTCAAAAAAGGGAAACCTATAGTACTTGCAGGATTTTAAATAGAACCTGATCTGATCATTGTTGACTGTTTTCTTCAGCTCAAATTCACTCATGGAGTTTCCCTGTTTTCAAAATATTATCACTTTTTTTGCTTTTAATTAATGGCGCGCCTGGGAGGACTCGAACCCCCGACCCGCTGCTTAGAAGGCAGCTGCTCTATCCTTCTGAGCTACAGGCGCGCATGAGCTCTCTCTAAACACACGCGACAGGCTCTATGCTATCTTGAGACCTCTCATCATGCATGTACAATCGGGGAGATCGGATTTGAACCGACGACCTCCTGCTCCCAAGGCAGGCGCGCTAAACCAAGCTGCGCTACTCCCCGAGATCCTTCACAAAAGATTTACAAGTTAAAATATTATCGTATAAAGACCGATGAGATTCAACTCTTTTTTCTCCCCAATCCCCTCTCTATCTCTGATCTGCTTATCCTTAGTGTGATGGGCCTTCCGTGGGGACACACACCCGGATTAGATGTTTTGAAAAGGCTTTCCACAAGATAGCTCATCTTATCCATGGAAAGAGGCTTCCCGGCCTTTATCGCGCTTTTACAGGCCAGTGTCGCAAGTATCTTATCCTTTCGGCTCCTGATGTCTCCTTTGACTTCTCCCGGCTCACCTGTATCTTCCAAAAGAGACAAGAACACTTCCTCTGCTTCTTCCTGATTGAATATATCCGGATATTCTTTGAGCGCATAGGAGCGGCCGCCCATGGGATCCACACCAAATCCAGCCTCCTCCAAAACACCGCTGTTCTCTTTAAAATTGAGCTCCTGGGACGGGGAAAATTCGATTATTTTGGGAGTGACAGACATTTTTCGCGGCATCTTTCGCTGTCTGTCGAGATCCTTATATTTATCAAACAAAACTCTTTCGTGCGCATTGTGCTGATCTATCACAAGAAGACCTTTTTCATCAACGGCGATGATGTAAAAATACAGATACTGGCCTAAAACCTGAGGCCCTGTTCTTTCTTCCTTACCCCAGGGGACAAAGAGCTCTCTGGCATAGGGTTGCTTATCGATATGGGCATCTGAATATAAAGACATATCTCCATGAGAAGGGCTGCTGGAAGATAGTTCCTTCCTGTTTTTCGAAATCCGGACCTCTTTGACCCCCATCTCTTTGAGAAGAGCCTCCTGCACTGTTCTGTACACGAACTGAAATATCAGTTTTGGATCCAAAAACCTGACCTCGGTCTTTGTCGGGTGAATGTTGACATCGACCTCCGAAGGAGGAACGTCTAAGAAGATATAGGCCTCCGGAAACTGTCCCTTTTCCAGAAATGCACTGTAAGCCTGGGTGACTGCTGCCTGTAAAGACCTGTCTTTTATCGGACGGCTGTTGAGCCAGAACATTTGATACCTACGGTCTTTTCTGCCAGAGGGAGGAACGGAAGTATATCCTGTCAAGCGAAAATGGCCCTGCTCTGCTTCTAAGGGCAGCAAGTCTTCCAGCCTGTCTTTTCCGTAAACCTGATATATCCTTTCCCTCAGGCTGCTGACCGGAGAATAAGAAAACAGTGACCTTTCTCCATGTTTTAACGAGAACCTCACTTCCGGATGGGCCAAGACAATAGTCGTGACATAGGTGACAATCCGTGACAGCTCGGCTCTTTCGGAGGCAAGAAATTTTTTCCGGACGGGAAGATTAAAAAACAGGTCCCTTACTTCAAGGGACGTGCCTTTTGGAAAAGCTGCTTCTTTGATACTCAACAGCTTTTCTCCCTGTTTTTCTATGGAAATGCCTCTCTTGTTCTTTCCTTCAGACGACTTTAAAACGACTTTGGATACGGCTGAAATGCTGGACAGGGCTTCCCCGCGGAATCCAAGAGTTTTGATCCTGTTCAGATCATCGGCCTCTCTGATCTTGCTCGTGGTGTGGCTGTCAAAGCATATCTTCGCATCAGCAGGGCTCATTCCCGTCCCGTTATCCGTGACACGGATAAGGGCTTTCCCGCCTTTGGCAAGTTCTATTCTTATACTGGTGGCCCCTGCATCCAGAGAGTTCTCCACAAGTTCCTTAACCACTGAGGAGGGCATCTCAATGACCTCTCCGGCAGCAATTTTTTGAAAAACCTCCTCCGGAAGTTTTCTAATAATCCCACTCATCGTCAACCTGTCCTATTCATAAAAAAATGGCGATGTTCATTTTTTTGTTTTGCTTTCAAGGATATACATGCTTTTTACAAAAATGACAACTGAAATATTTTTTTTGTTTTTACTTTCATTTTAATCGCCATTTTTTTACCTTCCAGGCGAGCCAATCTTACGGCATCTGCTTCGTTACAAGGCATTCGCAGTGAAGGACCACACCTTCATGCCTCGTGCCTCGCATCTGCAGCAACCTTGACTCGTGAATAACCCAGGTCAAACGATCATCCCTTCATTTACCTGGTTTTTCACACTGGTAATCCTTACCCGGACAAGACTTGATTTTCTGCTGCAGCCATCCGGAACAAGCACCTTCAAATAATTAGGAGTCAACACATGAAGCGTATTATTCTTTTCTTTAATGACAACGGCATCGAGAACCGCGCCCTCAAATCTTTTCCGGAACTCAAGGTTCTTTTTCCGGGAAAGCTCCCTCAAAAGAGCGCTCCTCTTTTTTTCTGTCTTTGAATCGACTCCTCGCATCCCGGCCGCAGCGGTTCCGGGCCGTGGAGAATAGGAAAAAACATGAAAATAAGTGAGAGGTGATTTTTCCAGAAAAGCATAAAGATGATGAAAGTCCTTTCCGGATTCCTCTGGAAAACCAACAATGATATCCGCTCCCATAGAAGCATCGGGAGATTTCTCTCTTGTGTATTCCAGGACCTCTCTGTATTTTTCTGAACTGATTTTTCTTCCCATTTTTTCGATTATCCGCCCGGATGTGTGCTGGAGAGAGAAATGAAAATGAGGACATATTTTCTCATGGGAAGCAATAAAATCAATAAATTTTCTGTCCAGGAAGCGCGGATCAAGGGAACTCAAGCGGATATATTTCAAATCTTTGATGGTAACCAGTTCAGACAGCAGCTCCGGAAGAGAGCTTGCGGGTTCCAGATCCCTGCCGTACAGGCAAAGGTGAATGCCGGTGAGGACTATCTCTTTGTATCCCTTTTGGACAATATCTCTCACCCGGCCTGTGATGCTCTCCTGACTCTCACTTCTGCTTTCCCCTCTTACATGAGGGATAATACAGAATGTGCATCTAAAATCACAACCATCCTGTATTTTCACCGGAGCCCTGGAACGGAATAGCCTGTACTTTACGGGCTCCTTCTTTCCAAAATCCTCAATGACTTCTCTCTGTAAATCATCCTTTTCCTTATTTAAAAAGACTTTCCAGACCTTAGGGTCATTCATAAAAAGAAGCGGATCCCTCTCAGCAAAACATCCTGTGACTATGATCCGTGCTTTGGGATTCCGGCGTGAGACCTTTCTGACGAAATTCCTCACATCCGCATCAGCTCTCTGGGTGATGGTGCAGGAATTGATTATGACGATATCACTCTTGCAACTATTTTCTTCCAGGAGAATCCCATGCCTTTGAAACCGTCCGGCCCATTGAAAAGCCTCTGCCTGGTTTGTGCGGCATCCAAAGCTCTTTATGGAAAATGACCTCATATCCTCTCTTTGATTTTCTTGGAAGCTTGCTCAACGCTTTTGGCCATCTGCTCCCTGTAGGTGGCCAGTTTCTCAGCAATGGACTCGTCTTGGAGGCTCAGTATCTCGACAGCAAGTAAAGCGGCATTGACCGCACCTGATTTTCCGATCCCCATACAGGCAACAGGAACTCCCCTCGGCATCTGAACCGTGGATAAAAGAGCATCCAAGCCGCCTAATGCCGCGCTTCCCACTGGAACTCCTATGACAGGCTTCTGTGTACGGGAGGCCACAACGCCTGCAAGATGTGCTGCTTTTCCTGCAACGGCAATGAAAATCTCTGTTCCCTGTTTCTCTAAATCCGAGACTAATTTTTTCGTTCTCTCCGGGGACCTGTGAGCTGAAGTCACCTCCAGGTGAAAGCTGACCCCAAACTCCTTGAATACACTGACAGCTTCTTTGGCAATGTCAAAATCAGAGTCACTTCCTATAAATACGGCGATTTTCATTATTTTTCCTCCTTTACGGTTCCGATATCACGCCTGTAATGGATCGCTTCGAAATATATCTTAGCTGAGGTCATATAAATCTTTTCCATAGCTTCTTTTAAAGTTTTCCCGGTCCCACACACATTCAACACTCTCCCCCCGTCTGTGATATATTTTCCTTTTTCAAATTTTGTTCCGGCATGAAAAATGATGCAGTCTTTTGAGTCTTCGACTTCTTTCAATCCTTCAATCAAATTCCCCTTCTCATATTTGGTAGGATAGCCGCCGGAAGCTAAAACCACACACGCCGCCACCTCGTTGCTCCACTTGATCTCTTTTTCCAATACATTCCCTTCAACGACAGATTGGAACACATCTATAATATCACTTTTCATGCGCAGCATTTGAGGCTGTGTTTCAGGGTCTCCGAACCGGCAGTTGAACTCCAGCACTTTGGGCCCCTGCTCCGTCAGCATCAATCCGGCATACAGCACGCCTTTGTATTTGCGGCCTTCTTCGAGCAGCCGGGTAATTGTAGGAAACATGATGTTCTTGACAATCTCATTAAACATATCCCTGTTAATGAACGGAGAAGGCGATAGGGCGCCCATGCCGCCCGTGTTCGGGCCTCTATCCCCATCAAACACAGCTTTATGGTCCATGGTGGTGACAAAGGGCGCTATCTTAACACCATCAGAGATGACAATGAACGAAGCTTCCTTGCCTCTTAGAAACTCCTCGATCAAAACATTTTTTCCGGATCTTCCGAATTTCTTATCCACCATGATCGTTTTTATGGCTTCTTCGGCTTTGACTTTATTCCTGCAGATCATGACTCCCTTTCCGGCAGCCAGCCCGTCTGCTTTGATTACAACCGGATAGGGGAAGACCCCTCTCTCAATGATTTTTCTGGCTTCTTCAGCAGAATGTGCAATCTTATACCTGGCCGTTGGAATTTTATGTCTTTCCATGAATTGTTTGGCGAAAATCTTGCTCTCTTCTATTTCAGCAGCGATCTTGTAAGGCCCGAATATCTTGAGCCCCATCTGCTCGAATTCATCGACTATACCGAGAGTTAAAGGAATTTCCGGCCCCACCACCGTCAAATCTATCTTTTCCTTGGATGCAAAATTTTTGAGCCCGTTGATATCATCTGGAGAAATGGAGATGTTCTCTGCTGTCTTTGCAGTCCCGGCATTCCCCGGTGCACAAAATATCTTTTTCACTTTCTGGCTTTGTGATATTTTCCAGCACAGAGCATGTTCTCTCCCCCCTGAACCCACAACCAAGACTTTCATTTCATCTCTCCTCCCACTTCTTATTTATGCCTAAAATATACACGCATTCACGATTTGCTGTTCACAACCTGCCCAGCGGTCTTTATTTTGTAAAATTCTCCATAAATAAATCCACAAAACCCGGATAAGGAAAAATACTGCTCAAGACTTTTGCAGCCAGCGGCACTGCTTCTCCGGGAGGAAGACAGTATCCCATATTCAAGAAGTTTTCTCTAAATTTTTTCACTTCTTCTTTCACATCTTTATTCTCGATCACGACATCAGAAATATACCCTGATAAAACATCAAAATCTTTTCCCTTCATTCCGAAACGGGTCATCTCCTGGACTCCCATCCTTATTCCGCTCGGCTCCAGAAATGTTTTATCATCAGGAAGAGCCTGATAATTCACTATGATATTGTTTTCTTCAAGCCTGCGGGCTATATCCATCCCATTCCCGTACCTGTCTATTCTCATTAGTACCTGGTGCGTTTCCGTAAACCCATCTGATTCATCACCTTCGACTTCTACCCCTTTGTCCTTTAAAGAAGAGGCAAAACTTTTTGCATTAGCCCGGACGTCCCTTTGGTACTCCTCTTTGAATTCATTCATTTCATAAGCAGACATCAACAAACCCACCAAAGTGCCGAGATGATGGTTGCTGGTGGAACCGGGAAAAGCTCTTCCTTTGATATCGATCCACAGCTTGCGCAGGGGTGATTCTTTTGGAAAATTTCCGGCAATCAATCCTCTTTGAGGACCAAAAAAGGTTTTATGGGTGCTGCCCGTGACAATTTGGGCTCCTTCTTCAAGAGGAGTCTGGAACGCTCCATACAAGCCCAGCACATGGGCCATATCAAACATTATGACAGGTGGATTGTCCCAATCTTTTACCAGGCTAGATACAAACTCAATGGGCTCCGGATAAATAAACATACTCTTCCCAAAAACCATTAACTCGGGCTGGTTTTTTTCCAGTATTTCCCCCAACTTAACCGTATCCGGCTTGTAGGGATTTTCTTTCATAACCGGAAAATTGACCACATTTTCCTTCCCTGTCTCCGGATTTTCCTGAACATAATTAAAAAGAGCACCGAACGGCTGGGAACTGAGGTGGCCTCCTAAATTTAACTCATTATTCATAACCAGCCTCATTCTTCTTCTGGGTTCTCCTTCCGGCCTTCCTCTGTTCAGGAAGCGCACCATTGCTTTAAACGTCACTTCATTAGCCATTTGCCCGCTTATGGTTCTCAACTCAACATTTTCACAGTTAAAATATTTTCTCAGCTCTTCCTTTGTCCTTTCCTCTATCTCTTCAATCGCATCGATTCCCTGATAAAAATAGACTTCCTTTCCCTTCATAGTCTTATGTTCTGCATACCGCCCTGAGGGATCTGATATCTCGCACATCTTGACCAAGAGAGACGGGGTTGATTCAGACGGAATCAAATTGAAGCATTCCCTCTGCCTCCATAGGTTATTCCTCTCAACTTTTTTTAATAATTGCTCGGCTTTTTCTAATAATGATGACATGATATGTCTCCTTAATACTTATTTGCCAGGTTTGAAATTTATATCTTCTATTTTTGATATCTTATCAAGCCTTTTTTGGTGCCTTCCCCCCTCATACTCTGTGTTTATCCATGTCTCGACAATGTAAACAGCCTCGTCGGCAGGAAGTATTCTGCCTCCCAAAGTAAGGCAGTTCGAATTATTATGCTTACGGCTCATCTCGGCCATATACTCATCACAACACAGCGTGGCTCTTATCCCCCTGAACTTATTGCCGACCATAGACATGCCTATTCCGGTGCCGCATATAAGAATAGCCCTGTCAAATTTTCCTGAAACAACCTGTCTCACCGCTTTTTCCGCAAAATCAGCATAGTCCACACTCTCTTTTGAATAACACCCGAAATCTTTATTCTCAAGACCCTCATTTTTCAGATAACTTATGATTTCCTTTTTTAAATCATATCCTGCATGATCAGATGCGAGAGCGATCTTCATTCAGCCCTCCCTTTCAAAATTGAGATATTTTTGTCCATCTCATTGATAATAATGCTTCTTCTCAATTATATCAACATGTTAATAGATGTAGATGGGGACATCCCATTAGGAGCCACCCTAGTATAGAACCCCGCATTTACGTACGTGGTTTACTCCCAGAATGCAGGCTTCCCTTGTCCTTCCTCGTCAGAACCCATTCTATATAGGAACTTACGTCTGCGGATTGCGGTGGTGTATTAAATGGAAATATTTCAGAGGGAGAAAATCTAGAATACTTTTTAACATCCAATGGATTCAGTAATATAGTGCGGTGCCTTATGGAGCGTCCCCAATCATTTGCTTGGCCTTGTCCATCAACTCCATTGCTTTTTGAACGACCTCATCCTCCAACCGGAAGGCCTTCATCCCCTCTTCAATGCTCCAAATGGAAGACACCAGCTCTCTCTTGATCTCCCTTTTTATCTCAGATTCGGCTTCTGCGAAATCTTCATCCTCATATGAAAATCCAATGCTGTTCAGATAAGCTTTAAAGTCCTCAATGAATTCCGGCCCAATGATCACATTTTTCTGGATTCTAATGCGCCCTGGTTGTGGGGCTTTCTCAGGCTCTTTTTCTGAGGGAAGTATGTATTTTTTAGACAACCCTGTCTCTTTTTCAATGAATTTCCGGGCATAAGAAAAAAAAGTGCCTCTTGATAAAAGGATATATGTCATTCTTTTGTACGTCAGCGCTGCTTCATAATCCGGAGATACTCCGCCCTGACCCAGCACTTTTCTCCCCTTGTTCGTGTAGGTGACCTCTCTTTCCTCAGGAGTGGCTTCCCTTCCTAAAACCCAATCCTCCAGATTCGTGTAATCTCTCTGAATAGACCTTCCCGAGGGTGTATAATATCTAGCAGTGGTCAGGGCCAAAGCAGCGTTATCCGAAACAGGGAATATGGTCTGAACAAGGCCTTTCCCGAAAGAGGTCTCGCCTATGATAATAGCCCGGTCATTATCCTGCAGGGCGCCGCTGACTATTTCCGGTGCACTGGCACTGCCCCTATTTATTAAAACCACAACGGGCATATCTTCATATTGATTCTCCCTGGTCGCAATGAACAGTTTGTTGTACTGCTTTTTCCTTCCTTTTATGGAAACGATAATCGCTCCCTCCTGTAAAAACTCATCGGAAATTTCCAGGGATTGCACAAAAGTCCCTCCTGTATTATCCCTAAAATCAAGCACAAGGCTCTTCATCCCTCTGCCCACAAGGGCTTTCATCTTTTCTTCAAATTCCTGCGTGGTTGTGGTTGAAAAATTCCTAATGTATATATATCCGGTATCCTCTGTGAGCATGAACGCGTAAGGGACGCTGTGGAGCGGGATCTCTTCTCTGACGATAGAAAACTCCAGAGGTTCTTCGAGCCCCTCCCTTATGATCGTGATGTTTACCTTAGTGCCTTTTTCTCCCCTCAGTTCCAGCATGGCTTCATAGCTTGTAATAGGCTTTGTGCTTTTTCCCTCAATATGGGAAATGATATCACCGGATTGGATCCCAAGCCTGTAAGCAGGAGTGCCTTCCAGTGGTGATATCACCATTAAACGGTCCCCGTGCTTTTGTATCATAATTCCCAGGCCGTAATACTTACCCTTATAGTCTTCTTTTAAGTTGCTAAGCCTTTCAGGACTGAGAAAATAGGAATGGGGGTCGAGTGTGGGAAGCATCCCTTGTATGGACTCAAAAATGAGGTCCTGGGTGTCGACCTTTTTGTAATAGTGTGCCTTGACAGCCTCTGTTATCTCTGCTACCTTCTCAATTCCTTCAGACCACGTACTGCTGTTCCAGAGGGAAACATTGATGAGTAAAAAAAGAAAAGCAGTGACCGCACCGATCTTTTTTTTCATATTTCTTTTCCTGATTGAATATTACCAAAGGCTTCATAAGTTGTAAAGTCAGATTGATGTGGAAAGCGAAACTTCCATTTGACTTATAAGGAACGAAAAGTTATATTTCCATAGCAAGAATCTGATAGAAAAAGGTAAAAATGTTTGGAAGCATAGGCGTGCCGGAACTCCTCATAATCTTTGCCATTGCTCTGCTTATTTTCGGCCCTAAAAAACTCCCCGAAGTCGGCAAATCCATAGGAAAGGCTCTCAGAGAATTCAGAAAGACTTCTGATGAGATCAAAGGGAAAATAGAGGAAGAAATCCAGGCCGATGAATTCAGAGACCTCCAAAAAGACATAGACAATATAGGCAAAGAAGGATCAAGCCATTCCTCAAGTACCGGCTCTGGTAGTAAAAAGGAAAAAGATCCTTATTCTGAAAATTATAAACCCAAGAAAAAAACGAATACCAAAGAAAATCAAAAACAGGAAACCAAAAATCATGAGGAAGGCAAAAAAAAGCCCTGACAGCATGACCTTCCTTGAACACCTTGATGATTTACGAAAGCGGTTATTCTATTCATTTCTGGCGGTTGTTATTGCTGTCATCCCTGCCTGGTTTTTCCATAAACAACTCTATGACATACTTGCCGTCCCCGTTACAAAATACCTTCCGGAAGGAAAAACCCTGGCTTTCACCTCTCTCACAGCCCCATTTATGCTTTATATCAAAGTATCTTTCCTCGCAGCTATTCTTTTCTCTTCACCTTTTGTTTTTATCCAACTCTGGTATTTCATATCTCCGGGCCTGTACAAAAAGGAAAGAAAATCAGTTTTCCCCTTCGTGTTTTTCTCTTCAGTATTTTTCATTACAGGAGCTGTTTTTGCCTACTTTGTTGTTTTCCCCTTTGCTGTCCGCTTCTTCTTATCCATAGGTGAAGGTTTCGACCCTGTTATCACAGTGGACCAGTATTTCACTCTCGCCCTGAGAGTCATCTTAGGTATCGCTCTTGTCTTTGAACTCCCCACCCTTGTCTATTTTCTCTCCAGATTCGGCATTATCACGTCAAAATTAATGACTAAATATTTCAAATACGCTGTGCTTGTTGTCTTTATCATCGCGGCTGTTATCACTCCGACCCCTGATCCTATCACTCAAAGCATTGTGGCTCTCCCCATGCTGGCGCTCTATGGGCTCAGTATCCTGATTGCCTTGGTTGTGGGCAAAAGAAAAGAAAAAAAGAGAAAAAAAGAGGAGGAGGAAGAAGAAGAGGAACCTGCCGGATAAATGGCTGATTATAAAACAATAGGATTGACCGGAACAAATGCTTCAGGAAAGGGAGAAGCCGCTCATTTTTTTATCCAGCACGGATATGACTTTATATCCCTCTCGGATTTTGTCCGTGAAGAGCTCAAAAAACACAGCATGGAAATAACCAGAAACAACTTGATAGCCATGGGAAACAAAATGAGAGAAAAGTCCGGTCCCGATATTTTAGCAAGAACGGCTGTAAAAAAAATGTCAGGCAAGACCGTTATAGACAGCATTCGAAATCTTAAGGAAATCGAATATTTAAGAGAAAATACTGAATTCCTGCTGCTGTCCATCGACGCTCCCCCTGAGATACGGTTCCAGCGAGCCCGTAAAAGGGGGAGGCATGAATCCGTACGTACGTTAAATGAGTTTATCGATGTAGAAAAAAGAGAAATGACCGGGAATAAAAAAGGGCAGCAGCTGAAAAAATGCATGGAAAGCGCTGACTTTAAAATCACGAACCAGGGAACTCTGGAAGAATTTCATAGAAAGCTGAGAATTTTCATATGAAGCCGAAAAGAATAACAAAAAACAAATATTACCTGAATATAGCCAAAGAAGTTTCGCTCAGGAGCACCTGCTTCCGCAGGTCTATCGGCGCCATCATCATTAAGGATGATCAAATCATCTCAACCGGATACGTTGGAGCCCCCAGAAAAACAAAAGACAGTTTTGAGCATGGAATCTGCCTCAGGGACAAACTGAACATTCCTCACGGCGAGCGCTATGAACTGTGCCGGAGTGTCCATGCTGAGCAGAATGCGATCATCAATGCGGCCAGAGCCGGCGTGAGCCTTTTGGGAGGAGACATGTACATTTACGGCAGTGATTATCAAAGCCGCAGCCCCATCAATGCGTATCCCTGTTTTATATGCAAAAAAATGCTCATCAATGCCGGACTTAATAAAGTCATCTGTTCCACTGAAGACGGAGGAATGAAAATATTCAAGGTAAGTGACTGGGAGAAGGAATGGAGAGAAAAGGATATCATAGACACAGAAAATCAGTACGGGAAAAAGCGAAAGGCGAAGGGAGAAAAGGCATGAGCTATAAACAAACAAGCATCTTTGCTTTTACGGTTTTGTTTTCTGCGCTTGTTCTCCTGACCCCGGCATATCCCCAACAAACAGAAAAAAAGGAACCGGAAAAAGAAAAAATCACTTCGCTTCTCAGTCTTCTCGAGATCGTTCCTTCTGAGGAATCCATTGATTATGTGCAAAACAAAACCCAATTCCAACTCCATACCCTTCTTACGGAACAGAGGCACCCTGAAACCTGGAATTTGAGCGACGTCGTCAGGGAAGACTGTACAACCGGACTGGAAATGCTCTTTAAAGTCGACCAGGACATAGTCAATAAGCTCGAGCAGCTTTCTCAAGATCCGGAACCGCTTGAGGCTGCTGTTGAAGCTGTTAAAACCGCTCTTCTCTCAGGAAATAAAATATATATTTACGGATGCGGAGCTACAGGAAGACTGGCCAAGCAGATGGAAAGCACATTCTGGAGACCCTTCTGGCAAAAAACAAAAAATCAAAACCGAATATGGCAGAAAATCAAAAAACACTTCAAGGATGACATAGAGGAAAGGCTCATAGGCGAGATGACCGGAGGAGACAGGGCCCTTATCAGCTCTTTGGAAGGATTCGAAGACCTTCAATTGATAGGAAAACTCCAGTTAGAGGAACACAATGTCACCAAAGGAGATGTCGTCATTTGCGTGACAGAAGGAGGCGAGACCTCATCGGTCATAGGAACGATATTGTCCGCCCTGGACCAATGGAAACAATCCCCTGATTATAGGCCGGAAAAAAGCAGAAACAATCTGTTTTTCGTGTACAACAATCCTGATGACCGGCTGATGCCCTTTACCCGAAGCAGAAAAGTCCTTACAGAAAAAGGCATTACAAAAATAAATCTGACCACTGGCCCTCAGGCTATCAGCGGCTCCACCAGGATGCAGGCAACCACTATCGAGACTTTTGTGATAGGCCATATCATCCAAACCGCACTGGAAAGGTCTTTAAGAGAATTTCTATCAAAAAAAGAAATGGAAAAACTTGGGTTCGAAGAAAAAACAGAGCTGAAGACCAGGCTCAGAGAATTCGGGAATATACTCAAACAGGTTAAAAAAGCAATCCCTGAGATAGCCAAACTCACTCTGCTGGAATCAAAGACCTACGGATCAGGACACTTCTCAACCTATTTCGCCGGCGACGGACTGATCACTGTCTTTATAGACAGCACAGAACGAAGCCCGACGTTCCGTCTTTATCCACTGGATACCGTCGACCAAAAGGAGCGGCGTTCATGGATCCAGGTCTGGACCGAAGCCCCGGATCTTGAAAAAGCATGGAATGCTTTTCTCAAAAGGGATTTTCACGGCCTTTCCTATGACTTTTATCACGAACCTTTCCAAAATCAGATAGAGGATCCTTATCTTAAAAAAGCGGCTCTGGAAAGTCTTGAAAACGCCGGAAACGACCAGAAACTTCTCTATGACTTTTCTTTTTCACCTTCAAATTTAAAACAAAGAGGGCGGGGTGAGGATGACTTGGGTGTTCTGGTGGCCGTATCACCTGAGGAGAAGTATCTCGAAGATGATGATTCTCCTTTCTGTAAATTCATAAGCCTTTTCAAAAAAAACAAATCAAATACAGCTGTGCTGTATGTTTCAAACGAGACTGAAAAAAAAATAGACCGGATTATTCTTGGGATCCCTGATTTCGAACCCGGTCATAACGATGTTTCCGTACCCATCTCAATAGACAATAAAAACGACCCCCTCAACCTCAACCAGCACACAGCTCTAAAAATCACGCTCAATGCTCATTCAACCGCCGTGATGGCCCGCTTGGGGAAAGTAGTGGGAAACACCATGACCAATGTCAGCCCGAGCAATCTGAAGCTCATCGGGAGAGCCACCCATCTCATTCAGTCCCATGTAAATGACGCCCTCAGCAGTCCGGGATGGGTCGAGAAATATGGTATATTCAAACCCATTTCTTACGGGGAAGCCAATGCGGTTCTTTTTGAATCCATAACATTTTTAAAGAGCGGTGGCGTCAGGCCCGGCCAGACCGCTGAGGTAGCCCTGTCCATAATCCGCATCCTGGAATCCATCCGGCAGAATAAAGGAATAACACAAAAACAAGCCTTTAAACTGGTGCAGGAAAAAGGTCTGCTTCAATACCTTTCAGATGCTAAATCTCCAAATAAGTAAAAGCCGGCATATAAAGAAAATTTCCATTGCGCTTTTCTGCATTGTACTTTTCCTCTGCCTTTTCTCAATCATAATAACCAACACAAATAAAGAAAAAAGGGTGAGGCTCGGAAACGAAATCTTCGTTTCTCGATATATTTCAGAAGTGAGGGATAAAAAGGTGGGCCTGGTCGTCAACCACACCTCCCTGCTCCCGGAAGGGGCGCATCTTGTGGACGCGCTTGTTAAGAAAGGCATTACTGTGGCATCCCTGTTTACAACGGAACACGGGTTTCTCGGTAATAAAGAAGCGGGCCAAAATATCAAAGACGGTCAGTATAAAGGGATAAGGATCTATAGTCTTCACGGAGATATCAAACGACCCACATTACAGCAAATCAAAGGCCTGGATGCGCTCATCTATGACATCCAAGACATAGGAGCCCGGTTTTATACGTATATCGCCACTATGAAATACATACTCGAATCAGCATCCCTCAACAACATTCCTGTATACATACTCGACCGGCCCAATCCCACAGGAGGCCTGATCATAGAAGGACCTCTGCTTGACAGGGAACTGGAATCCTTCACAGCCCCCTGCCCTATCCCCATACGCTATGGCATGACCTGCGGAGAACTGGCTCTTATGATGAGAGGGGAAAGCTGGATTCCAAAAAATACAGACATCCGTGTTGTAAAGATGAAAGGATGGAAAAGAACATTTTTCTGGAAAGACACAGGTCTCATATGGGTCCCCCCTTCTCCCAATATTCCCCTGCCACAAACCACTCTGGCTTTTCCCGGGACAAGCCTTCTGGGCGGGATAAGGCTCAACCACGGAATAGGAACCCAGAATCCTTTCCTTCAATTCGGTGCACCCTGGCTTGACCCTGACCTAATTCTTCAGAACATGCAGGAAAAAGCAATCCAGGGAGTAAGCCTTTCACGCATCACCTATACACCGCGTTCTCTTCCGGGAAAAACCGCCTATCCACCTTATAAAGACAGGCTCTGCAAGGGGATACTCATCTCCGTCCAGGAAGAGACCTCCTTCCACTCACTTGAGTTCACCCTGGATCTCATCAGGATTCTAAAGAATCACTTTCCGGATAAAATAGAAATAATAACGGATAAATTTGACAGCCTCTTTGGAAACGCTTGGCTGAGGCTTTATATAGAAGACAGGCTTTCCTATGAACAGCTCAAAAAGCTTTTAAAAAAAGACGAAAGTGCGTTCCGCCAGCAAAGAAAGCCTTACCTCCTTTACTAGCCGGAAGCCCAGACCATATACCTTTTTCCCCTAATACAATTCAGATGTGGCTGAAGCGATATTGTCATCGCGAGGAGCAAAGCGACGCGGTGATCTCATGAGGCTTCGTTTCACAATGAGATTGCTTCATCACTTCGTTCTTCGCAATGACATTTTTATCCTTAATCCTCCCCGATGATCTCTTTGACCCTCATAAGCTGGACCTGATAGGACCTTTCCATCTCTTCCAGCCGCCCTGAAATATAATTTATG
Source organism: uncultured Eubacteriales bacterium (assembly GCA_964611275.1). GTDB lineage: Bacteria > Acidobacteriota > Aminicenantia > Aminicenantales > Aminicenantaceae > WJMT01. The sequence goes on along the minus strand of CAZSZS010000120.1, from coordinate 10,740 downwards.
GTTTCTTTGAGGTTAGGGATCAAAATATGTTCCAGTGCATTCACCCGGCGCCTTGTGACATCTATCTCTCTGGCAAGCAGCTCAACTGCTTTCCACAACCGGGCGATCTCCATGAGGTCCTCAAGCAGCTCCTGCATCTTTTTTAAACCAATATCCAGCTCGCTTTCCGTATTGAAAAAATCATAGTCAGCTGTTTCCAGGCTTCTGATCCTGAACTTAGGGATAGAGAGATTAAAGACCTTTTCTGAACCGACATCCAGGCTCAAGCTTCCCTCGGGAATGAGTGCTTCGATCCGTTTCCTTGAATGCCTGGTTCGGGCCAAGGCAAACGAGATGAAAATCTTGTTCAGCTTTTCCCCTACCCCCTCCTGCAGGATACTCAGCCTTTTCATGAGCTCAAGGAACCGCCTCATGATCTCTTCCAGTTTATCTTTAAGCAGCTTGTGCCCCCGTTCCGCAAGCTTGATCCGTTTGCGCAGACGCAGAAGCTCCATCCGGTTAGGATTGACGTGCATTCTCATTTTTTTTCAGAATAATATTTATCTAAAAATTCCGTACCTATCCTTTTCAATTCTCCCCTGGGAACCATACGCAAAAGCTTCCATCCGAGGTCCAGTGTCTCTTCAATGGAACGGGCCTCAGACTCTCCCTGACGCACAAATTCATTCTCATATCTATCGGCAAAATCCAGATAGATCTTATCCATATCAGAAAGCGCGGCCTCTCCCAGAATGAGTGCCAGCTCTCTGGCTTCCTTTCCTCTGGCATAACAGGCAAAAAGCTGATTCAAGACATCGGCATGGTCTTCTCTTGTCTTTCCTTTTCCGATCCCTTTGTCTTTGAGCCTGGACAGGCTGGGAAGGACATCTATAGGAGGATAGACCCCCTTCCGGTGGATCTCTCTGCTCAACATGATCTGGCCTTCTGTGATGTATCCCGTCAGATCGGCTATGGGATGGGTCTTATCATCCTCGGGCATGGTGAGAATAGGGATGTATGTTATAGAACCTTTTTTTCCTTTGATCCGGCCCGCCCTCTCATACATAGAGGCAAGGTCCGTGTACAAATAGCCCGGATAACCTCTGCGGCCCGGAATTTCCTTGCGGGCGGCTGATATCTCTCTCAATGCTTCCGCATAAAATGTATAGTCAACCATAATGACCAGGACATGCATGTCTAAATCAAACGCAAGGTATTCGGCACACGTTAGAGCAAGCCTGGGGGTGGCGATCCGTTCTATGGGGGGCTCATTGGCCAGATTAAGAAACACCACAGATCTTTCCAACGCACCGGTGTCCCTGAAATCTTCAATAAAAAAATTAGCCTCTTCAAACGTGATCCCCATTCCTCCGAAGACCACGGCAAACTTCTCTTTTTTACCCAGCACTTTAGCCTGTCTGGCTATCTGAGCGGCTATCCTGGGATGGGGAAGACCGCTTCCTGAAAAAATGGGGAGTTTCTGCCCCCTCACAAGCGGATTCATTCCGTCTATGGAGGAAATTCCGGTTTGAATAAACTCAGAAGGATAATCTCTTGCTTGAGGATTGATCGGGCTTCCGTTTATATCCAGTCTTTTCTTTGCTATGATCTCAGGCCCTCCATCCTTCGGATTTCCAGAACCGTTGAATATCCGTCCCACGATTTCATCTGATACACCCAGCTTCTGGGAGCGCCCTAAAAACCTTACTTTCGACTTGTTGATGTCCAATCCGGTGGTTCCTTCAAAAACCTGAACCACAGCTCTTTCCGTGGAAATATCCAGCACTTCGCCTCTTCGCAGACTTCCCCCCGGTGCTTCTATCTCTACCAATTCTCCGTATTTAACATCCTCGATCTTTTCAACAATGACTAAAGGGCCTACGATATTGGTAACCGTCAAATATTCTTTATGCATTTTTAAATCACCCTTTTTTCTTCATCAATTCTTTATACTCTTTGTCGACCTCGATAAAAACATCATGAACATCAAGATCCTCTGCCTTTTCCGGTATAAACTTCATTTTTGATATCTGGTCCCTTACTTCCAGATTCAGGATGTCCTCCAGGTTGATCCCATCTTTAAGCGCCTGGATGCCGAGGTTGTGAAAATGGACTATGGTCCTCAACATCAAATACTGCTTTCTTAACGATGTATACGTATCCTGTGGGTGGAAAGCATTCTGATGAAGAAAATCTTCCCTTATGGACTTTGATGACTCCAATACCAAACGTTCACTATCCGAGAGGGATTCCACTCCGACCAGCCTTGCGATCTCCAGAAGTTCCGATTCTTCTTCCAGAAGTCTCATGGCTTCCTGTCTTATCTCTGGAAAATCTTCAGCTATCTCTCCCTTCCAGTAGTCTTTAATACTCTCCACATATAATGAATAGCTATTCTGCCAGTTTATTGCGGGAAAATGCCGTTCGTTGGCTAATTTATCGTCTAGCGCCCAGAAGACTTTAACCACTTTGAGCGTAGACTGGACCACAGGGTCCGATAAGTCTCCTCCCGGCGGAGAAACCGCTCCGATCACGCTCAAGGCGCCTTCTCTCTTTTCAGAGCCGAGACAAATCACTCTTCCCGCTCTTTCATAAAACTCGGCAAGTCGGGAGGCCAGGTAGGCCGGATAGCCTTCTTCACCGGGCATTTCCTCCATTCTTCCTGATATCTCCCTGAGGGCTTCCGCCCAGCGGCTGGAAGAGTCAGCCATCAGAGCCACAGAATAGCCCATGTCCCTAAAATATTCGGCTATGGTCATTCCCGTATAAATGGACGCTTCGCGGGCAGCTACGGGCATATTTGATGTATTGGCTATGATTATGGTCCTCTCCATCAAGGGGCGGCCTGTGGAGGGGTCTTTGAGTTCAGGAAAGCTTAATAAAAGGTCAGCCACTTCATTCCCGCGCTCGCCACAGGCAACAAACACAATGATCTGAGCATCAGACCATTTGGCCAGTTGGTGCTGGACCACTGTCTTGCCGCTCCCAAAAGGTCCCGGCACACAGGCTGTCCCTCCCTTTGCCAGGGGGAAAAGCGTATCAAGCACTCTCTGTCCTGTAGAAAGAGGGTTCACAGGCATCTTCCTCTCTTTAACCCTCCTGTTCTGGCGGATTGACCAAACCTGGAACAGCCGTATCTTGGATGAAGCCTCCTTGCCTTTAATCACAGCCGCTGTCTCTTCTATGGTCATCTTGCCTGTTTTTATTTCCTCCACGCGTCCTTCCTTGCCGGGAGGAACCATGATCTTGTGTTTTATTAAGGGAGTCTCCTCGATTTCTCCCAGAAAGTCTCCCTCTTTGACCATCTGTCCCTTTGTGACAGCAGGCCTAAAATCCCATTTCTTTTTTCTGTCCAGAGGAGGGACTTCGATCCCTCTTGTCACAAAGTCTCCCCATCTGGACCTGATCACATCCAGAGGACGCTGGATCCCGTCAAAAACCGACCGGATCAATCCCGGGCCCAGCTCAACACTCAATGGTTCTCCTGTCAACACTACAGGCTCTCCAGGACCTATACCTGTGGTGTCTTCGTAAACCTGGATAAAAGCCTTGTCTTCTCTGAGTTCGATGATCTCTCCGATCAGTCCCAATTCTCCTATTCTGACCATATCGTACATTTTTGCTCCCAGACACTCCGAAGCAATAACGAGAGGTCCTGCTGTCCTAATAATCTTTCCTTTTTTCATATTAATCTTTCCCTTTAACTAAAGAATCCGACCCCGTGGCCTTTATGGAAAGGCCTTTCATCCTTTTCTTGATGACATCAGAAACTTCCCTGTAATCAGAAAAACCTGCTATGACGGGACAAAATTTGCTCTCCAATCTATTGATTTCGTTTTGCAAAGGCTCTAAAAATCGATCATGGATAAGGCAAAGAGCGATTCCTTCGCTTTCAAGCCCCTTCAGGATATCCCTGGCTTCATATGTGTTTTCAGGTGTGTATACTTTGATTCCCAGTGCTTTTAGGGGGATAACAAGGTCCGCATCTCCCATGACAGCTATTTTGTTAAACATAAGTCTCGCTTATCCTGTTTTTTAAAATTTCCACCGGAATACGATTCATTTTCCCCACGCCTACGATACGGAACAAATCAAGTTCCTTCTTTTTTGCCAGCGCATAGGCAAACAAAGGCTCTGGCCCGAAAACGATATACCCGGCTTTTCTTAAATATTTCATAAGAAAGCCTTCAAAATTTTTTTCCATCTCCATAAAAGATTCTTTCTCCTGAAAAGCATCTATACTGTTGCTCCACACTTCAAAATAAACGCTGTGCTTCAATTTCTCATTGATATCAGAATAAGAAAGGTCGTAAAAATCCCTTATCCTGTCGGTTTGAATAAACCCTCCGTTCATTAAAACGGACTCAAGCTTTCCCTTGGAAAGCTCCAGGTATTTGATCCGTGCCAGTATCTTTAGGTTCCCAAGGTCTATTCTATGACGCACATAATCTATGATGAACGGATACCCTGTTTCCCTGGCTATTCGCAGAGACTCTTCAGGAGTCTTCTCTTCTTCAATCACCATTTTGACTTTTTTCTCTAAAAAAAGACCGGACACAGAACCGAGCAGACTCTCCTTTTCTTTCTCAAGAAAAATATCCAGCTGTCTGGTGTCTTTTATCTCTTCCATCTCCTCTAAAAATGTCCCGGCATCAAACATGGTTTTTAAAGCGGAAGAAAAATCTTTCTCTTCCGCACTTTCCAGAAACACATCCCTGGGGATCAGTTTATTCTCCAGGGCGCGCACTCTTCCCACGGCGAACGCATAGTCGAGCCGGGATACTTTCATAACTTCATGTCCTCAGCAATCAGCCCTTCAATCACAGGACGGAGCTCGTCCTTTATCTTCTCTCTATCAAGCACACTCTGTTTCTCTCCGTCCTTCATAATCACCTGTTTCTTTAACGCCTTTTCTCCTTTCAATGCCTGATCAAAAGCTTCATCCATGACCTTGTTGATAATCTCTTTTTTAAAAACAAGGATCTTCATCCTTTTGTCTAATCGTGCTTGAGTCACTATCCTGATTGCTTCCATTTCGGCTCGGCGCTGTTCCTCAGAAAGATAGGCTTCGGCTTCCTTAAAAGCCTCCTGTTCCGCATGTGCCTTTATCTGCTCTGCCTTATTCCTGCTTTCATCAATGACCTGACGGGCTTCAGCCTCGCCTTGAGAACTGATTTTTTTTAAAATATCATTCAGACCCATTTTTTGTCTCTAGACCTTCATTATAATTTGATCCCGTTCAACAAGATGATGGTGATCAGCAATCCAAGGACCGCATAGGTTTCGACCAATGCCGCAAAAATCACAGGCTTCATCATATCCTTCGGCTGTTTCGCCACCATATAAACACCTGATGTGCAGACCTTGCCCTGATGGATCCCTGACAGCAGCCCGGTAAAAGCAATGGGGAGGCAAGCAATGAGTATCTGCCACCCTTGATAAGTTGTGGGCGTCACCAGCGTTCCCCCTGTTAACCCCAGTTTTAAAATCACCAAGAAAGCACTGAGAAAGCCGTAAATCCCCTGAGTGCCGGGGAGAGCAACCAGTAGAAGAAGACTTCCGAATTTTTCAGGGTCCTCACTCAGAACACCGCTGGATGCCTGCCCTGCCAATCCTATACCCACAGCAGACCCTATTCCTGCAAAAATGATAGCAGATGCTCCGCCCAATATCGCTAATGTCAGACCTAATTCCATTTCAACCTCCTTTCCCTAAACAAATATTTTCTTAAATACATTTACGCTCAAATAAATTCTGTATACTCGTTTTCTAATTCAAAAGGTTTGAAAGGCTGTCCTCCTGAATCGAAAAATTTACTGAAAAATTCCACGAACTGAAGACGCATGGAATGAACAAACCCGCCCAGAAAGCTGATACCCAGATTAAACAGATGCCCGATGATAAAAATCAACGCCGCAAACAACCAGCCGACCCACGGAATGCCAAGGGCGCTTTCACATAAAGTGTTGACCACCATAGCTATAACCGTCGTGGAGAGCCCTAATGCCAGAAGACGTGAATACGAAAGCACATCTGACAGGTACCGGGATATGTCATAGAGACTGTATAGGCCTCCGAAAAATCTCGATATGGGATTGGGGCTCGGAGAAGCAAAAAAGACAATCCCTAAGGCTCCTCCTATAGAAACATAACCCCAGACCGGGGTTTTGGTTAAAAGGTACAGCACCAGACTCGGCAGCAAAACAAGCCACCCTCCCTGAACAAAAAAGGCATTCATATATTTTTTTTGTTTGATATTCGATATCATCCTTAACAGGGTACCAAACCAGACCTGAATGAATCCGAGAACCAGGGACAATATGAGAAAAGACAATGGATTTTTCAATGGATCAATGAGCATTAATTCGGGGACAGAAAATCCGAACCAGCCCCCGACCATACTACCCAGAATCACATTCGCAACGCCCACAATGAAAAGAAGCTTTAGAAACAACCTGAGACCTCCCTTTGGTTTGGCAAGCTTTATATACAGCAGGCTGAGAAGGGCGACCACTAAACCATATCCGGCCTCGCTCACGGTTAGGCCTAAAAATACAAAAAAGAAAGGAGCCAAATACATGGTCGGGTCAAGGGATCCTTTGCTTGGAAGACCGTACAGCTTTGTTATGATTTCAAAAGGCCTGCCAACCGGCGGATTATCCAGAACGACCGGCGGCTCCTCATCGGGAAGAGGACAGCGGAAAAAGAACTCCACTGATTCTGAATAAGGTTCCAGTCTGTGTTTCAGTTTCTTGATGTCTTTATCCTGAATCCACCCTTCCAAGAAAAAGGCCGACCTTGTTTCTCCCGTAAAACTGGAAAGCCTGTGCTTATTCCGCTCGTTTAACAGGGTGTCATAAACAAGCATCAGCTTTTCTCTGAACTGCAAACTGAGCTCCCCGGCCTGCTTGTCGATTTCAGCAGCCTGGTTTTCTCCCTGTTTGATTTCCTTTTCTAATTTCTTTATGATATCCGTCACCCGGTCAGATTCCTTCGCCCTTTCCAAGACAGTCTCCGAAAAATAAAAAGGAATGAAAGACATTTCTCTCAGTGACTCCTCAAATTCCTCTTTGTTTTCCATTAGGTATATGAGAAAGAGCGTGACCTCTCTTTTGGTTTGGGAGAGCACATGGAACCATAATCCCTTCTCTTCCCCAATTTCTTCGAGGTCTTCCAGCGCTGATAAAGGAATGGCGCCCAACCGCATTTCCGTCAGTTTTGTGGGCTGAAAATCCAGGACAGGAATGTCCAGATCCTCAAAGGATTTTAACGCGGATTTTTCTCTGTCCAGATACTTGTTCCCGGATAAAATATCTTTCTTGTTTCCTTCCAGCGCCTCAACTCTTTCACATACGGAAGCATAATCAAATTCCAGTATTTCTCCTCTTTTCTTTACGGCCAATTTGGGCTTTTCCAGCAAAATCTTGTCAGCCAGTTTTTTTTCTTCCCATTTCGAAAGAAAGTCTATCACATGAGAAAGCTGAAACAGCTGGTGATCGAGCTTGGATTCCTCCTGAGGCGGCGCGTCGAGCCCCAGTTCATCAAAATCAGTCTTTTCTATCTGAACAAGGCCCTCCTCCTGGAGTGACGAAAGAAAATCTTTCTTGGCATGGGAATGACCGATGATCTGGACTTTTTTTATTTCAGCTACAGCCATTTATCAGACTTCCCCGCTCTTGAGGTATTTTTTGATTCGTTCAGCAGCTTTTTCAACAGCTTTCTTCCTGTATGTCTCTGTTTTTTTATGCAGTACCGCTACTTCCTTTTCGGCCTCTTTTTTTGTCGTCTCCGCCTCATTTGAAGCCTTTTCAATGATTGATTCTTTTTTCTTTTGAGCCTTTTTTTTCGCTTCATCAAGGACCTTTTTCTTTATCCTGTCTGCTTCCTGTTGGGCATCCTGTATGATCTTTTGGGATGTGTCCTCTTGAGCGGTCTGGATGTTTTTACGGACCTTTTCCTCGGCTTTTTTTATCCTTTTCAAAGCTTCTAAGGGAGAAGCGTCACTTTTATCCTTTTCCATTTCTCGTCCTTTTTATCACCTTTATCCATACTGTCTTCTTATTTAAACTGGATTATATATAAAGATTGATGATTTGAAAAGATTTTCCGTTTTTTTTAAAGAGCGACCGGTGATTTACAGAAAAAAATCATGAAGGAGATAATAAGCCCTAAAATCAAAATCCTTTTGTTCGGCTTTCTCCTTTAGTTTCCTGAAAGGAGACCTGTAATCGAACAGCCCATAAAGAAAAAGAACATAAGCCCCTGCCTCTATCAGATCCTTAACCAGTTCATATTCTGCTTCATCCTCAAGATGAACAATCAATCCCCCTCCGCCTGAACGGCAGCTGTGGCAGAGGTCTTCCAGCAACAGTCTTTGTTCCTCTGCTACGGACTTTTCAGAGATATGTATCCACGCTCCATTGTTTCCTGCTTCCACTAAAACCGGCTCTACCGGGCCGTGATGGTAATAAACAAGCCGTGTGTTTCCCTCCTTACAGCTTACGGAAAGCTCCTGTATGTGAGCCGCCTCTCTTTTGACCTCCCTGCTGCTTAAATAAATATGAGCCCCGCACCGTGCTATCCTTTTAAGCTCTGAGAAGACGGACAGTTCTGATTCTTTGTCCTTGTCAAATCCTCCTGTATGAAGATATGCTAAAAAGGTGTTTTTTTTCAGGCATTCAAGTGTCAGCTCTTCAATTTCATTAAATTCTTTTCTTGCCCGGTCATCCGTATAGAGATCCAACCCGGAACCGATCAGCCACAACAACTCTGTCTTTTCAAACCTTCCCGTATCGATAAGCCGAAAATGGTATCCTTTTTCCCGGCACATCTCTGCCGCATCAGAAATCCAGTCTTTATCATACTGATCATCTCGCACCGTGAGATGTTGACCCAAGCCCGCAGCATCCAGCAGTTCGAAGCCTTGTCCAAGCGTTGCCGTGCTCTTCTCTTTCTGATCTGTTTTCTTCCTCTCTTCTTCCATTGAAAAAAACCCATTCCTCTCTAAATTTATAAAAACACATTATGGCAAATTGCCGTTACCAAGTAAAGCATCTTGAAAAAAGGAAGAACATATTCTACCTGACCTATTCATAACCTTGACTCGTTCATCATTCAGGTCTATTATCGAGAGAGAAATTCCAGAATGAAAAAATGTATCGTACTTTTCTCCGGAGGCATCGATTCCACAACCGCTCTGTATTGGGCCAAAAATAAATACGATAGAGTTCGGGCGTTGACATTTGACTACGGGCAAAGACATAGAATAGAGATCGATTTTTCAAAGCAGACCATCAAAAATACAGGGATCCCTCAAACCGTATTGACTCTTGATCTGACTCAAATCGGAGGGTCCTCTCTTACAGATGGAAAGATCCCTGTACCTGAATATGATGCAAACAAAAAAGACCCTCAAAAACTCCCTTCCTCCTACGTTCCTTTTAGAAACGGAATATTTCTTTCTATAGCGGCTGCCTGGGGAGAAGCGCATGGGATACACGAGATCGCATGCGGATTCAATGTGATAGACTCGCCTGATTATCCTGATACACGAAAAGAATTTGTGGAATCCATGGAACAATGCCTCAACACAGGAACCTCAGCCAGCGGAACGGAGCAGAAATTCCGAATCAAAGCTCCTTTTATCCAGATGAAAAAATCAGAGATCATCCAGGAAGGGCTCATTCTGGGGGCGGATTACTCCTATTCCCTGTCTTGTTATGCAGGAAAGGAAATCCCTTGTTTCAAATGTCCCGCCTGCTTCATGCGGAAGAAAGCATGGAAGGAGGCTGGACTTAAGGACCATCTTATAAAAAGGCTTGAGAAAGAGGGGAAATTATGAGCTGGACACTCAAAGTCAAAGACAGATTTCAGGCGGCCCATTTTTTAAAAGAATATGAAGGAAAATGTGAAAAAATCCACGGCCATACATTTTATGTTGAGGTGCGGGTTTCAGTTAAAAGTCTGGATAAGGCCGGAATCGGAATCGATTTTAAATTCATTAAAAAAGCTCTCTCCGAAATAATGCCCGACCACACACTTTTAAATGAAGTCTATGACTTCAATCCGTCCGCAGAAAATCTATCCCGGCATTTTTTCAATGAATTAAAAAAAAGGTTTCCGGTCAAATCAGTCACGGTATGGGAATCCGAAGATGCCTCAGCCACATACTCTGAAGATAAGTGAAATCTTTGCCTCCGTTCAGGGGGAAGGTCTGCGTCAGGGGGAAGCCACCCTGTTCGTGAGACTGACCGGATGCAATCTCAAGTGTGCTTTCTGTGATACAAAATATGCCTGGAAGGGAGGAGAAGACCTGGATATTGAACAGATTCTCAACAGGTTGGAACAAGAAAACAAGCGCTTGCCGGCTGACTGGGTTTGCCTGACGGGGGGGGAGCCTCTTATGCAGGATGTGGGGGCCTTATCTGGGAGATTGAAAGAGCGCGGGAAGAAAATCCAGGTCGAAACCAATGCCACCCTTTATCAGGACCTCTCTGTGGATTGGTACACCCTATCGCCCAAACCACCCGCTTACTTCTTCCAACCTGAATACAGGGAAAAAGCCAGGGAAGTGAAGCTTGTGGTGAGTAAGGAACTGACATACGAAGTGGTTTTGAGGCTGAGAAATAAATTCCCGCAAAAAACACCCATCCTTCTTCAACCAGAATCCAACCTAAAATGGAGCAGGGAGAAAGGAATGACGCTTCTTGAAGGATCACAAACCAAGGGCCTCGAAAATATAAGAATTTCAGTCCAGCTGCA
>CAZSZS010000119.1:0-5789 GCA_964611275.1 uncultured Eubacteriales bacterium | reverse complement strand
GCTTTTTCCAGGCCTTCCAAAAAATCCTGAGCTGTCTTGATGTGGAATCCCAAGCGGGCTGCTGCTTCTGACGCGGAAATGTCATTATAAATAACAAGAAGCTTTAAAAATTCCTGTGCGTAATCTTTTGCTATAAGAGCGGCCAGGCGGCGGGATTTTTCGAAAGGCGAAATCCTTTTGTTCTCCATCGAATCATTCTCCTGCTCAGGTGGAATTGAGTCTATCCAGGATTTTTCCCGGTGTCCCATCTACATACCACTGTATGAACTGCTTGAACAACCCTCCCAAAGACACGCACAGCTGGTCAAAAGTCAGCTCTTCTTTGTACTTTCTATAGTCTCGCCGGGCAATCCGGACAGTGACATTTCCTGAATTTTCAAAGGCCACATAGGTTTCGTTATTATAACTTTTTTTGAATAAAATCATATACAGCCACATATATTCAGGAATGACAAGCACCACTCTATCGGATTCGATGAACGGAAAGACCACCACATATTTTTTAAGATACCTGGACAATCCCAGTGCATCCTTCCTTGTAAAATTGGCAGGACCTGTAGGAAAAGGGCGATGGGTGAAGCCGTCTGCGGTTTCTTTCACAGGCTGGGCAGCCAGTTCCAAAATCTCCTTATAGCGCCAGTTGATTCTTTTTGAAATAAGGACAAAAATAAAAGCAAAAAGAAAGACCGCTGATATACCGGCAAAGTAAGGATGCCAGGGATGATCAGCAAGCGGGGGGAGAAAAGTCAGACCCCAAAGAAAATACATGCTCACAGGGATCAGATAAATCAAATACCGGGTCCTTAGCAATACAAAAAAATGCATCACGGTAAACAGGAATTGAATAGAACCGAACACCCAGTAAAAACCCAGTGATCCGAAAAAAATCTGGGCAAGCACTAAGGCTAAAAAGAGACCAAGAGTGAACAACCACATGCCAACCTGAACAGGCTTTAATTTGACTTTCCGTTCCATTACCAGCTCCTTTTATTTAATTTATTTATACTTCATTTCAATTGAAGTATAATTAAATCAAAGTATCTTGTCAAGCATAAAATGAAATTAAAGGGGAAAAAAGTTAAAAAGTATGGTGCCCCTGCTTTTAGAGGGGGGATAACTCAGAGAATTCTATTCCCTTGCTCTCAAGGGTAGTGCCCAAAGCCCTTTCCAGAGAAGCCAGGGCAAGGTTGTAATCGATAATGGCTCTGATTTCATTGTTTAAGGCATCTGCCAGATCTCTTTGATACTGAAGCACCGTATAATTCGTAGAAAGTCCCACGCTCAGCCTTTTCTCTTCGGCTTTTAGTGTTTTGTCAGCCAGTTCTTTGGCAACTTTATATGCCAGGACTCTCTCATAACAGGACTTAACCATTCGCACAGCGTTTCTGATTTCCAGAAAGGCTTGCTGTTTCTCGTTCTGCAGTCTCAGCTTTGCCTGTTTGAAGTTCATCTTTGCCTGTGCGAACTGAGCCCGGGAAAAAATCGTATTCACGGGAATAGAAAGAGTCAATCCTACAGACCAGTTTTTATATGCGAATGAAAAGGTATCTTCCAAAGCTTTGTTCGCATTTCCAGGGAGTGTCCCTACAACTACATCCGTGAGCGGATTGTTATCCTGATAAAGCAACTTGGTTCCGGAGACGCCGGGGCTCCAGTACCGCGCCTGTAAATCAAGGCCGGGGAGAAGCTGGTTCCTGGCATATTTTAATTCAATATCCCTGCTTTCTATGCCAATCCGGCTCGCTTCAAGATCAGGCCGGTTCTGTATTCCTATAAGCAGTGCCTCATCAAGTTCTATATCCCTATCTTTGTAAGTGGGCCTATCAGAAGGGGTTATCATTATTTCCTTTACATCCCCATCCGCCGCAAAATTAATAATAGTCTTTAACGCATCCTCATTATTCTTAACCAGATACTCGGCCTCTATGATATCAGCTTCTCTGGCTGCGACTTCAGATTCAGCGCTCAAAATCTCTATGGAAGCCATCATACCGACTTCCACCTCTCTCTTGTTTCTCGCCAGCAGATCACGGGCAAGTGTCAACGATTGTTTCCTTGCTTTGAGGTTTTCGATGCTGTACACATACTCCCAATAAGCGGCCTCAACATCATAAATCGTCTGTATGAGCGCTGCTTTAAAATTCGCCGCTGATATTTGAGTGTTGTTATTTGCAACAATGATCTCCCTCCGGTTCACTTTGAATCCAAAATCTCTTAAAAGAGGCTGGGTCAATGTGAAGGATAAGGTGCTTCCATAGCGGGGATTTATGGTCAGATACTTCTCAGTTGAATCACTTTTGTAAGAATAAATATACGCTGTAAGAGTCCCCCCTGTGGGGAAGAGCTGTTCCAACTGGACTGAGTAATCATCAAAGAGAGAAGTGACCTGGCCTGCGGACTCAATCCAGGAATAGGAAGGATTATTGGTCTCCTGTGTGCCGTAATTCAAAGAGAGCGAAGGCAAGAATATCTCTTTGGCAATGGAAGCTGACATATCAGCTATTTCCGGATTCAAGACTTCTACAGCTATACTGAGATTGTTTTCCAGCGCCAGGATTATACAGTCTTCTAGGGCAAGAGTTTTTTGGTTCTCCTGTGCACTAAAATTGATCGTTGAAATAAGAAAAAAGGCAATAGCCACGGCTGTTATTTTTTTATTCATTTTGAATCTCCTAAAATTTCCCTTTTAAAGCTCATCCACTATCCATCCGTCAAGCAGATTAATGATCCTCCGTCCATAGGCCGCATTTTTCTCTGAATGAGTGACCTGAATGATGGTGGTTCCGGCCTCATTGAGCTCTTTGAGAAGGTTCATCACATCTTCGCCTTCTTTTGTATTCAAATTACCCGTTGGCTCATCCGCAAGTATTAATTTGGGGTTTATGATGACAGCTCTGGCCACCGCGACTTTCTGCTGCTGCCCCCCTGAAAGCTGGTTCGGAAAAAGATTCTTTTTTCCCACAATATTAAACCTATCCAGCATATCACATACTTTTCCCTTGCGTTCAGAGCCCTTTACTTTCTTATACAGAAGAGGGGTCTCCAGATTCTCATAAACAGTCAGATCATCTATGAGATGGTACTGCTGGAATACGAAACCAATATGATTTTTATGAAGGTCTGTGAGCTGCTTTTCGGTCATCCTATGGACCGGCCTGTCATAAAAATAATACTCTCCTTTTGAGGGCTTATCGAGCATCCCCAGAATATAAAGAAGAGTAGATTTGCCGGCACCGGAAGGACCCATTATGGTAATGAACTCTCCTTCTTTGACATCAAAGTCTATATTTCGGAGAGCATAGGTTTTAACGAATCCGGATGAATAATATTTGTTTATCTTTTTACATTTTATCATTCCAGTCTCCTTTTCTTTCCAATAAATTCTGCTGTGTCGCTTTACTTTTTTTTCAATTCTCCCTTTCTTCTGAACATAATAGGGATATTCGCATCCGTCGGCATGCCAATTTCAATAAGCTTCCAGTCTTTATTGTATTCCTTAATAACGCGTTTTATCACATCAACCTTATCTACATGGTCCCCGTTATGGTCTTCCCAGTCTATGATCTCGACTTTGTAGTGCAGTGTCCTTTTTTTCCCGTTTATTTTCACTTCTATATCAATATTCTGTTCAGCTCCTAATGTTGGTATTTGAAGCACGACTTCTCTCATCATACACTCTCCTTAGATGTTTCTTCAAAAACAACTACTTGTCATCACTTATTTAATAAGCAAAAAATATGCCATTTTCATTTCCTGGGTAATAAATCGAAATCCATGTTATTTCTAGCAAAATCTGTCCGTTACTGAACACCTGCTGTCCTGACAGCGGACACTTTCTTAAAGCAATGAAAAGCTGTCTCTCATATGAAGAAACCCGGATCATTCATACCGTATCGAATCAGCCGGATTTGCAAAAGCGGATTTCAATGATTGATATCCTACGGTAAGGAGCGCAATAGTCAAAGCCAACCCGCCAGAAAGCAAATAGAGCCACCAGCTGATGCTGATGCGGTAGGCATAATTCTGCATCCAGCGGCTGGCAACATACCAGGCGATGGGCAGGGCAATGACATTGGCAGCCATTACCCATTTTGTGAAATCCTTTGAAAACATAAGGACAACACTTGAAACGGAAGCTCCGAGGACCTTGCGTATTCCTATTTCTTTGGTCCGTCTTTCCGCCATATAACTGGCCAGTCCGAAAAGGCCCAAACAAGAAATAAATATGGCAAGAAACGTGAAGTCATTGATGATCTGTCCCATTCTCTGGTCAGTTTGATATTGTCTGTTAAAAATATCATCCAAAAAATCATACTCAAAAGGATAACCAGCTGCAAACTGCTTCCACGTATCCTCCATAGATCGAAGAGATGACTGGACTTTTTCCGGATTCGTGCGGACAAAGATATAATTGTGAGGCCAATTTGTGGTGAGAGTAAATACCACCGGCCTTATTTCATCATGCAGAGAACGGGAGTGGAAATCCTTTACAACACCGATGATCCTCCCTTCGCGGGTCCATATAGAGAAAAGCTTGCCTAGGGGAGACTCCAGTTTAGTGAATCGGACAGCCGCCTCATTAAGGATGTAATTCTGTTCATCCGTCGTAAAATCACGTGAAAAACTTCTTCCCTCCACAAAATCCATTTGGAAAGTCTTAAAATAATCGTAATCCACGGCCGCAAAATTCATCACTTCATACTGGTCAGGGCCCCTTCCTTCCCAGTAAACAGGATTGATATTCCCTATGCTCATAGGAACATTGGAAGCCGAAGTGACGCTTAAAATGTCAGAATTTTTTAAAAGCGACTGTTTGAACGCATCATAATGATTTTGAATCTCCTGGTTCATGGGCAGTCTTAGAACATAGCTTCGGTTAAAACCTAAATCCTTGTTCCGGATATAATTCATCTGCCTTTGCAGAACAATGGAGCAGAAAATAAGAATCACAGCAACAGTGAACTGAAAGATCACAAGGATCCTTCTCAATACCGGACTCTTCAAACTAAGTGCGCCGGATTCCCTCAGCGCTTGTATCGGAGTGAAGGACGAAAAAAGAAGAGCCGGATAACTCCCGGAAAAAACACCCGTGAAAAAAGCTACCCCTAAAAGCGATAAAATCAATGGGACATTATGTGCGGGATCAAAGGTCAACTGTTTTTGAGTCAGATTATTGAAACTGGGCAGAAAAAGGGAAACCATAAGAACCGCCAGAACAAATGCCATGCATGATATCAACACAGCCTCTCCAAAAAACTGTCTTATGAGATGACTTCTATTGGCTCCGACCACTTTTCTCAGGCCGACTTCCACAGCCCGGTTTCCCGATTTTGCTGTGGTGAGATTTATAAAATTTATGCAGGCAACGATCAGGATGATGAAGGCTATGGCAGAAAAGATATAAATATAAAGGATGCTCCCTGCATCATTTAATCCATAAAGATGCATGCGTGAAACGGGCTGGAGGTCATTGATAACCGTTTTGTTCTCAATCCTATGATCGTATTTCATGGTAGTACCGGAAACTTTGGACTTCAAATCTTCGAGAGAAATGTTTTCCTCTACCATAACAAAAGCATATGTTTCCAGAGCCCAGGTTCTGAGCCGCTCCTCTCCCAGGATTTTAACCGGGGCCAGCATATCGAACTGAAGGGTCGAATTGGAAGGAACTTTTTGTATCACCCCGGTTACTTTAAGGTCCATGCTGTTATTGACATTCAGGATTTTTCCCACTGGCTCTTCATCTCTGAAATATCTGTTGGCGGCTTCTTCAGATAATATGACCGAGT
>CAZSZS010000118.1:0-19122 GCA_964611275.1 uncultured Eubacteriales bacterium | reverse complement strand
CCCTGTTATTGTTGAAACCGCTCATAAGTATGTCAAAGCTGCGCAAATCTCTATCATCACTGCAAATTTCATTCGAAAATTAGGACATTCTGCAAGAGCCCACTTTGCAGGAAGCGATTATAAAGCCATTGTTCCTCCTTTAGCCTATAAAGCCGGCCTTGGGGAAATCGGAAGATTGGGGATTTTGATTACAGAAGATTATGGTCCCAGAGTAAGGTTGGGACTCATAACCACTGATATGCCTCTTACTGTAGATAACCCCAAAGTATTTGGAGTTCAGAATTTTTGTCAGACATGTAAAAAATGCGCTTTAAACTGTCCTTCCAAAGCAATCCCGCTTGGGGATAAGAAAGAAGAAAACGGTTCACGTAGATGGATAATCAATAGGGAAGCATGTTATGGATTTTGGAGAAAATGCGGGACAGACTGTGCGAGATGTATTTACGTCTGTCCCTACAGCAAACCAAATAATTTTATGCATAAAATAATAAGAATCGCTAACTCAAAATCCACAGGCTTCCAGAAGCTGTCTGTAAAAGGGGATGATTTCTTCTATGGAAGAATCCCGAAAGAAAAAAAATCTCTTGATTGGACAAAAAAATAAATATTTTAGATACTTATGTAATAGATAATGTATCTAAAAAAATAAAAGGAGAGTGAAAATGGGAAAAAGCCGCAGACAGTTTTTTAAGGAGGTCGGATTAGGCATAGGTTCTTTTGGGGTTTTCGGACTTTTAAACAAAGATGTCCGGGCAGCACTTGATTCAAAAATAAAGGAGGCAAAGAATATCCCAGCGAAAATAGTAGCTGAAGACGAAGACTTCTGGTTTTATGTCCAACAGGCTTTTAATATTGACAGAAGTTTCATAAATCTCAACAACGGAGGGGTCCATCCCGCCCCTAAAATCGTTATAGATGCAGTCAAAAGGTACATGGATTTTTCAAATGGGGCCCCTGCTCATAATTCCTGGCGGGTCCTGCGCCACAGAAAAGAACTCATCCGAAAAAGACTGGCAGATACATTTGGATGTTCCCCTGAAGAAATGGCTATCACGAGAAATGTGACAGAATCCATGCAGATCGCTCTGTTAGGATTGGAGCTTAAAAAAGGAGATGAGGTTTTAACAACAACTCACGACTACCCCTCAATGAAGAACGCTCTTTATCAACGGCAGATGCGAGAAGGTATCAAAGTCAGTACCTTTTCGTTCCCATACCCTCCAAAAAACCTGGATGTTCTAACAGATCTGTTTAAAAGAAACATCACGGCGAAAACCAAACTCATCCTGTTGTGCCACATAACAAACCTCAGCGGACAGATATTTCCTGTCAGGGATATATGCAGGTTGGCAAAAGAGCGGGGAATAGAAGTCGTCATAGACGGAGCTCATTCATTCGGTCATTTTGTTTATAAGCAGAATGACCTTGAATGTGATATATATGGAGCCAATCTTCATAAATGGATGATGGGGCCCATAGGGACAGGATTTCTCTATGTTAAAAAAGAAAAAATAAAGAAGATATGGCCTCTGTTTCCGGCTCCGGATCCGGACAGCGATGACATCAGAAAATTCGAACATGTGGGCACACAGCCGGAAGCACTCAAATTAGCTCTCGGAGACGCCCTTACCTTTCATCACGGGATAGGCGGGAAAAGAAAAGAAGAAAGATTAAGGTACTTGAGAAATTATTGGGCAAAAGAGATCGAACAGCTTCCTGGGGTTACAATCTTAACTTCTTATGATCCGGTACAGTCCTGCGGCATAGGAGCTTTTTCCCTGGAAAAAAGAGATATAAGAGAGCTGCAGCAGCAGCTTCTCGAGAAGCTCAAAGTCTACACAATCACTGTAGGCATTCCATCTCCACTTGAAGGAGAAGAAAACATAACAGGGATGAGAGTAACCCCGAGTATCTATACAACTCTTCGCGAGCTTGATATTTTTATAGATGGGGTGAAAAATTTCATAAAAGCCGGATCTGTATGTCTTTGAAAGCAAAAAGAAAAAATGCTCATTACCATTTTTTTATGAATAGTACGGGGTTGATTTAAGTTGAAAAAATACGTACATTATTCTACAGAGAAAGCATGAAAAAAAAGTGTGTATGGATTCCTGTTCTCCTGCTGGTTTTCATTTGTGTTCTTAACCTTGATGCCGAAATATATTATCCATGGAAAAACGTATTTATAGGGGCTCTGGATGCCCCTGATTGGGCAGGGCTTGTATTTGTTCCGGAGGGAAAAAATGCTTTTGCGTTCAGGATTCGTGTGATAAAAGGAGATAAAACCGCAGAAGGACCGGACCTTCATTATCTAATTTCAGAGGTAGGCCCTCAGGCTCCTGATGGCTCCTATGCACGGATAAAGATGGATCTTGGTCTTGCCTTAGGAAGAGAAGAAGATACTCCCATCCTGAAAAAGCCTTCAAAAAAATCCGAAACACTCATACTGGTATGGTCCAGAAAAGATGAAAAAACGGTTGTAGGAAAGATTTATGTCCCAAAGGATGTGGAGATACAAATCATCCATTATTTCCCATGGGATACTGACGGAGAATACTCTCTTTTGGAGGACGGAGAAATTAGCGGGTTGAGTTCTCCTTTAAACAACTATCATTATCTTTTCTGGTCGCATATAGAAGGGGAACGAATACGCTCACCAGAAAAAGAACTGGTCTTATCCTTTGCGTCGAAAAAAAGCCGAGAAATCTATTTCACTGCCGGAGTGGAAGAGAATGTACAAAGTCTGGGGAGCCGTTTGATGAGTTATAAAAACACAAAAACCATTGACTCCATTCTGGATGATGAGGAAAAAAGGTATGAGAAAAGAAGGATCAAAATACAAGGGCTTTATGAAGGAGTGGCCAGAGCCATAACCAACAATCTTTTTTGGACGACCCTTTATCAGCCAGGAAAGAACAGGTACTACACACCGGCAGGAAGAAGATGGATCTATCCGAAACCGGATGGGACACAAGACAGTTGGACGCTCTTTGAATGGGATTCATTTTTCAATGCGCTTCAAACCTCAATAGAAAGTTCAAAGCATTCCACTGATATTTTAGAATCTGTTCTCCAGACCCAGTACCCGAACGGAAATATCCCTAACTGGAGAAGTGAGACGGGAGGGACACCTGATCGTTCACAGCCTCCGGTCGGAGCCTATGTTGTGTATAAAATATTCCAGAAATTAGGGGACATGGATTTTCTCAGGTCATCTTATCCTAATTTAAAAAAGTGGCATTCTTTCTGGAAAGACAAGAACAGTACAGGTATCTCTCGGAGAGACGGGAATCAGGACGGTCTATTGGAATGGGGTTCGGACACGGAGCTGGTTTCAGAAAATCCTCCTTCATGGGAAGAAAACGTGATGGGAAGAAAACGGGCTATGTGGGAGTCAGGACAGGATGACCTTCCGAACTGGGATAATACTTCCTTCATGGAACAGACAGGAACATTGAATCTGAACTGTGTTGACCTGAACTGCCTTTATGCTCTTGATGCTTTCTGTTTGGCTCAGATAGCGAATGTTCTCAAAATAAACCGGGAATATAAATTTTACATGAACGAATACAGAGAAATGAAAACACTGATAAACCAGAGACTCTGGAATGAATCCGAGGGTTTTTATTACGACAGATACTGGAACGGGACCTTCTCAAAACAAAAAGCCTCCTCTAATTTTTATCCTCTTATAGCTGGAATTCCTGATGACGGCCAAGCAAAAAAGATGATAGCCCATTTGATTGATGAGAATGAGTTCTGGGGAGAGCATGTTATCCCGACTGTTTCAAGGGATAACCCGGCGTTTGATGACCAACAGTACTGGAGAGGAACTGTTTGGCCGCCTACGAATTACTTAGTGTATCAGGGATTAAAAGCCTATGGATTTGATGCGATTGCCGCTGAATTTGCGTGGAAAAGCTCATCTTTATTTATGCGGACATGGGAAAACTACCAGATTTGCCCTGAAAATTTTGATTCAAGGTCCGGAGAACCAGGTGGAAAGAGATTTCAAAGCTGGGGACCTTTACTAGCGCTCATAGCTCTTGAAGAATACATAGATTTTACCCCCTGGGAAGGATTTAGGTTTGGTATGCTGGATACTGAAGTCAAAGGCGAACTTTCCAGGATATATATTCAAGGAAGACACTATGATCTGCTTGTATCTCCCTCCAAGCTCATACTTAATGAAGAAGACAATAAAATCCTGATCCTGAGCGGACCCGCTATAATAAGACATTTTCTTTATTCTAAAAATATCATATCGTTTGAAATAAAGTCTTTAAAGAGCCGAAAAGTCATAGTGAATTTTCTAACCAAGGGGAAATACCAGCTGACCATAGACGATCAGGCTGAGGAAATTTTCAAAGGAAAATCGATCAAATTTAAAATCCCCGAGGGAGAACACTCTGTCCTGATCATGCTGTTAAACAGCCTGGATTAATCCCGAACAACAGATCCATCATTGAGAGAATTCTTTAAATAATAAAGAAAAACCATCACTCCCATTATTGCGAGCAAAAGAAAAGGCGCATTGATCCCAAAGAGGTCAGAAACAAATCCTGATATAAGGCTTGTGACAGCTCCTCCGATTATTTGTATGTTGGCAAAGAGACTGAAAGCGATATCCTGGTCATGGTGCTCTGCTGATAACCCGGTGAATGATTGAAAAGCCGGGAAGATCAAGAACAGGAAGGAGCCAGACAAAAGAAGGCTTAAGAGGGCCATTTCCTGAACGGGACTGAGCCAGAGAGCAAAGGAGAAAATAGTTGTTCCGGCTATGCAGATAAAACAAAGACGGCCGCGGCCTAATTTTTTGGATATGGTTCCGAAAAGATACGGCATCAAAGTGCCGAATGCGATCCATAGGGCCATGGACATTCCGGTTTTTCCCAGGGGTACATTAAATTTATGATACAAAAGTGAAGGGGCATAATAAACCGTTGTAGCCCAGCAGGCCCCTCCGAAAAGAATTCCCAAAACATATTTTTTCATACGGTGCAGGGAATTTAACCATAAAGACAAATCAGGTCTCCTGTATGTGGCCTGGAGGCCTGAAATCTTTCTTACGGAAAGGAAGCTGACAACACCCAGTAAAAATCCCGCTCCAGCCCAAATATAAAGAGGAAATCTCCAGTTCCAGGTCTGGGCTAGATAACCTACGGATATAAAGGCTACAAACACACCAAAATTTCCAGACCCGCTTTGGATACCCATAGCTGAATCAAGAGCGCTTTCCGGATGGGCTCTGGATACGGTCGCAACTCCAAGGGGATGATAAAAACTCAAAAAGATTCTCATGGAAACATAAAAGACAAGAAGGAGGAGAAAGGACCGGGAGAATGTCAATAAAAATATGAAGAGGGAAAGGCCGCATATGCTTATGACAAGCATTGATTTATAGGATAAATTCTTGGAGTAATTAACGATGAGAATCTGGAAAACGAATGTGACGAAAAGGCCCAAGTAAGAGAGGATCCCTATCTGTGAATAATTTGTGATGATAAATTCTTTGCTGTGGAGGAGGGGGAACAGCATGGGAATGGCTACAGAGGATGCGTCATTTATGAAATGAAAAAGAGAGGCCGAAAAAAGGACTTTGTTTCTCATAGTCTGAAAAAAAACCTTATACTAAACTATAGAGGACCTGTCAAACCAGGATTGAAAAGAATCAACAAATAAAGTAATTTGAAAAGAGAAAGGAGGTCAAAAACATGACTCATAGTATATCCCGACGAAAATTCATTAAGACAGGAATAGGCCTTAGTGCCGCTTCATTCATTCCGGGCACAAACAAAATCATCCCGCCGGAGAAAACACAGAACAGACCGGTTGTTATATCCAGTGAGAATGGATTAAAGGCCACGGAAAAAGCTATGAAAATGATTTATGAAGGGAGCGATCCCCTTGATGCCGTAATAGCCGGTGTGAATATTGTTGAAAACGACCCAGAGGATATATCGGTCGGTTACGGAGGGCTTCCTAATGAAGACGGAGTGGTTGAACTGGATTCATCGGTTATGCACGGCCCCACTCATAATGCAGGAGCTGTGGCGGGTCTGAGAAACATAAAAAACCCATCGAAAGTCGCTAAACTGGTTATGGAAAGGACCGCTCACGTCCTTATTGCAGGGAAAGGAGCGCTTCGATTTGCTCAAAGCCATGGTTTTAAACAGGAAAACCTTCTTACTGATAGGTCGAGGGAAATATGGTTAAAAAGAAAAGAGATGCTTTCGGATTCGGATTTTTGGTTGCCGTCCGCGTCCAAAAAAATGGATGCGGATCTGCGAGCAGCTCTGGATTCTCACGGGACCATCAACTGCTGTGCCTTAGATGCAAAGGGAGATATGGCAGGTGTTACGACCACAAGCGGTTTTTTCTTTAAAATACCAGGAAGAGTAGGCGACTCACCGATCATAGGAGCCGGATTGTATGTGGATAATGACATAGGGGCTGCCGGATCCACAGGGCTCGGGGAAGCGAACATCCTCACATGTGGGAGCAATGCGGTCGTTGAGTTTATGCGACAGGGGCATTCCCCTGAGGAAGCGTGCATCAGAGCATTGGTCAGAATCTCTGAAAAAGCAAAGTTATGGCCGAGATATCTAGATGAGAACGGACGTCCGGTTTTTGGTTTGAATTTTTATGCACTCAATAAAAAAGGTGAGTATGGATCTGCTTCCCTGTGGAAAGGAAGTCGGTTTGCTGTTCATGATGGAAAAGAAAACAGACTCAGTGAATGTGCCTACCTTTTTGCGAAGAGTCAGAAATAAATTTATCTCTCAGCGCTGTTTTTATCATGGAACTCTACAATAAAGACCTTAAAGTTTTGTTTTTGCAAATCCTTTGCTGTTTCGAGCGCGGCACTTTTAGAATCAAAGGATAATCTGACTCTGTAATACACTCTGTTTGTTGTTGTGAATTGTGATATATAGACGTTACGGTATTTTTTGTCCAACCTGGCCTTTAAGGCTTCCGCATTCTTTTTGACCACAAACGCTCCGACCTGGACCGCAAACTCCTGCCTATCTTCATCAACGGACATATCAGAGAGGATCTCGATGCGGACAGGCACAACACCCGGACCGACCATACCCAAGACCTTTGCCGCGGCATAAGAAAGATCGATCACTCTTCCCCTGATAAAAGGACCTCTGTCGTTGATCCTAACTTTTACAGACCTGCCGTTTTTGAGATTTGTGACCATAACATACGTTCCAAAAGGAAGGGTCTTATGAGCAGCGGTCATATCATACATGTCAAAGATCTCTTGACTGGAAGTGGTCTTTCCATGGAAATTGGGCCCGTACCACGAAGCCCTTCCGGTCATGACAGCAGGAGTGGTTTTGAACTGATTCCGGCTGCAGGAAGAAAGGCTGATCATTACCACAGCTAAAAGCATAAAAATCGAGGGGGGGTTAGGTCTTTGGTTCATGACTGTTACTAGTTTTGCAAAATAAAATGTGTAAATCAATCACCTTTTGGGATGAAATTCTATTCAAATTCAATGCTTATAGATGCTTGATCAAACTTTCTTTTAAGGCCAAGAAAGCTTCCTCGGGGTCTGAACAAAAATGAAAAAGGCCCAAATCCTCTGGTGATATGGTTTTGTGTCTGGCCAGAGCATCAAAATCAATGATTTCTTTCCAGTATTTTTCTCCATAAAGCATAATATAAATATCATCTTTACATACTTTCCCGGTTTGGACCAGGGTTAAAATTTCAAATATTTCATCAAGAGTTCCGAAACCGCCCGGAAAGGCCACAATAGCTTTGGCTTTGTATGCCAGCCAGAACTTGCGCATAAAAAAATAGTGAAATTCAAAGCAGAGTTCTGGAGAAATAAAATGGTTCGGATTCTGTTCTTCAGGGAGAGATATGTTCATTCCAATCGATTTTCCGCCGGCCCTGGATGCGCCTTTATTAGCTGCTTCCATAAACCCGCCTCCGCCTCCGGTGCAGATGACAAAATTTTTGCCGTTTTTCTTTAATTCACAGGCCCATTTGGCAAGCTTAAAAGCCAGTTTTTCGGCTTCCCTGTAATACGGGACGAGTTTGGAACCGCTGCTCTTCGGATTTATTCTTGCTGATCCAAAGAAGAGAACCGTATTGTTGATTTTAAAATCTCTGAGCCTTTTTAAAGGTTCCATGTATTCACTTAAGATCCTTATGACTCTTGCCTCTCTGGAGTTTAAAAATTCCAAATTTTTGTACGCTTTTACTGGAGGTTTGTGTTTTTCCATTATATTTTTATTCTACATTAAAATCGGTCATTTATAAACCTGGATTATTCAATTGATATATGAATGAAACTGTGATATTTTTTTTACACAAGTGAAAATCATAAGAAAATGAACGGTCACAGAAAAGGGTTTAAAAATTTGCCGTATCCGGGAAGAATCATCATAATTGGAAAGGATCATTCGGATCGTCATGTCATTGTTCTCTATGCTGTGACAGGCCGTTCTTCATCGAGCCAGGCAAGAAAAATAGAGTATTCTGAGGGGAGTGCATTTGTAGAGCCTACTGATGAAGAAGAGCTGAGAAAAGGGGACAGGGACCTTCTCGTATATCCTGCCATCCGGATCAGCACAGGGATAGCTGTCAGCAATGGAAAACAAACAGATGACATTCATAAGAACATAAGTATCTCATGCGATCCTGTTCCTGTTCTGTCAGAGTCTCTGAAATCCTGGGATTATGAGCCGGATGCCCCTAGTTATACTCCAAGAATAAGCGGGTGTGTGCTGAACGGCAAAAAAGCAGCGTTGTGCATAATAAAAAGGGATGGAGACAATAGTACCTTAAAAAATTTTTTTGAGTTCCCTTTAGTTCCGGGAAAAGGAAAATATATCACTACTTATGAGGGGGAAAATGCAGACCCACTGCCGTCTTTTAATGGAGAACCCGTGTCCATAGATCTTCCCTTCAAAAATACTGATGAAACAGCCAGATATGTCTATAGGTCCCTCGGCCCGGAACCAAATCAAGCTGACTTCAGAGTAGCTCTGGCATGTGTTTTTTCCCAACAACCAGAATTCAAAAAAAACCATGTCGCTATCGTAAACAGACAAGAAAGGAGTGGATAAGAGATGGAAAAATTCGATAAACAAACCAGACAGCAGTACAGAACAAAGGTGGAAGAGGGTTTTCCTGATAGAATAAGGATGGGGGATACGCTTTTTATAAAAAAAGAGTCTATGAGGTATGGGGAAAACCCGGGATATCCGGCTGCTTTTTATCAGGAACAAGGCGCATCAGGACCCAATATGTCCACACTTGAGGTCCTTAAAAAAGGCACTAAAGGCCTGAGCTACATTAATGTAGCTGATATGGATCTGGGCCAGAGGCTGGTAAGAAAACTCTCGTCCATATTCAAGGACAAAAAAATATGTGTGCTCGTCAAGCATGAAATGCCGAGTGGAGTGGCTATGGGAGATAGGCCAGAAGAAGTGTATACAAAGGCATGGAAATGCGATCCTTTATCCAATTTCGGAAGCGTGGATGTTTTTAATTATACGGTGACCGAAGAATTAGCTGAAATCATAATTGAAAAGGGGAGGGTCATTGAGGTCGTGTACGCTCCTGATTTCACCGAAAAAGCTTTGGAAGTCCTCTCGACCAGAAAACCTCTCAGGATCATTAAAATGGGCTCTTCTTTATATGAATCCAGCATAGACAATAATATTGAATTCAAGCGTGTGGCAGGCGGACTTCTTGTTCAACAAAGATTTGACTCAAGAATAAGATCAGGGAATCAAATGGAAGTCGTCTCACAAAGAAAAGCCACTTCAGATGAGATAGAAGCAGCTGTTTTTAACTGGAATGTGGCCTGTTTCACGAGATCAAACGCTGTTATCATCGGGAAAAAAGACAAAGTCCATGGTATCGGTTCAGGACAGAGAAGCAGGATTGATGCGGCGGAAGATGCTATCAGGCTTTCCAAAAGAGGTTATGGCCCGGACCAGTGTGTTCTTGCCTCCGATGCTTTCATGCCTTTTCCGGATGTTGTGGAGCTCGCAGCAGAAAGCGGTATAACAGCCATTGTTTTTCCACTCGGTTCTGTGAACGATAAACTTGTTATTGAGAAGGCAGATGAACTCGGCCTGTCAATGATCGCCACAAAAAGTCCTGACCAGAAAGACAGCGAAAGATGCTTTCTTCACCGATAGCATCTATCCTGACTATTCATAAAATCAGCCTACATGTTCCTTACTATCTCATGATATACTGTCTTTTAATGTCATTATGTCAACAAACAAAGTCTGTCTCTTTATTTCTGTTTTGCATTTAAATTTAATGCAGGCTGATTTTACCTTACAGGCGAGCCGATCTCACAGCATCTGCATTGTTGCAGGGCATTCGCGGTGAAGGACCACAGCGTAATGTCATCACGAGGAGCGGAGCGACGTGGTGATCTCACGATGCTTCGTTTCCGGATGAGATTGCTTCATCACTTCGTGGTTCGCAATGACGCAGCAACCTCGGTTCGTGAATAACCAGGATCTCATTCATGCATCCTAAGGCTAAATCTTCAATGTTGCTTCAGCTAACCTGAATTTCATAAAGATTTATGACTTTGGATCATGAATATTACAGGCTAATAACTTGACTTAGATAAGGACTTGACTTAGGTATGATTAAGTTTATAATTTACTCGTTAAGCGAGATTAAAAAGACGATAGTTCTTATATTATAATAAACAAATAATAAAAGAGGCGAAATAAGGTACACCTCTAAAGAAAAGGAGCATTATAATGAGCAAAGAAGTTACGGTCGAACAACTCCTGGCAAAGGCTGAAGAGCCTTCAAAGGATGCAATGAGATTACACCCTTTTTATAAAGGGAAAATCATGGTTCTTCCAAAATGCAGAATCAGAGATTTCAATGATTTTGCGATTTGGTACACACCAGGGGTGGCCAGTCCCTGTAGAGAGATAGAAAAGGACAGAGACAAAGTCTATGAACTGACGAATAAAGGAAATTTTGTCGCTGTTGTATCTGATGGAACAAGGGTTCTAGGGCTGGGTGATATCGGACCAGAGGCGGGCCTTCCTGTTATGGAAGGAAAAGCACTTCTTTACAAATACTTAGGCGGAGTGGACGCTTTCCCCATAATGCTTGACACAAAGGATCCGAAAGAAATCATCAATACGGTAAAACTCCTTCAGCCAACTTTTGGAGGAGTAAATCTTGAGGATATATCTCATCCGAAATGTTTTGAGATCCTGGATACGCTTCGTGAGGAATGCCGAATTCCCATCTGGCATGATGACCAGCAGGGAACCGCCTGCGTCACAGTGGCGGGCCTCATAAACGCATTAAAAATAGTCAAAAAAGACATTAAAGATGTGAGAGTCGCCCTCATAGGAGCTGGTGCTGCTAATATAGCCATAGCCCGCTTGATCATTTCAGCCGGAGTCACAGCAGGAAACATCATTCAGGTCGATTCAAAGGGAATCCTTTACAGAGACCGTGAAGACAGAGAAACACTCAAAGAAAAGTATAAAGAAAAATGGCATATTTGCGAGATTACAAATACAAAGGGAATCACCGGAGGCACCCCTGAGGCCATGAAAGATGCTGATGTGCTGATTTCCGCATCCAAATCGGGACCCGGAGTCATTAAAAAAGAATGGGTAGAAGGCATGGCGGACGATTCGATTGTTTTTGCTGAAGCCAATCCTATCCCGGAAATATGGCCGTGGGAAGCCAAAGAAGCCGGAGCAAGAATTGTGGCGACCGGAAGGTCGGATTTTCCTAACCAGGTTAATAATTCACTCGGATTTCCAGGAATATTCAGAGGGACTCTTGATGTGAGAGCAAAGAAAATAACAGACGAGATGTGCATAGAAGCAGCTAAAGAACTCGCTCAGGTCGCTGAGGACAAAGGGCTCAATGAAGACTATATAGTACCCAATATGGATCAATGGGAAGTTTTTCCTAGAGAAGCCGTGAGAGTCGGAACGAAGGCGATTGAACAAGGAGTTGCGCGGTTAGATCTTCCCAAAGAAGAAAGATATGAAATGGCAGCAAAAACCATAAAGAAGGCCAGAGAAGAAGTCCAGCTCTTAATGAAAGAAAAGTTCATTATAGATCCGGACAAGTAAGTCATTAAAAGATCGTAATCGAAAAGGCCTGCTCTGAAAGCAGGCCTTTTTTATTTATTATAATAATCTTATAAAAATACTTGACATGAATACACTCACATATTATACTACTTCTTTAGTTATGTTCACTCAATATAATTCGAAACTTGGAGGTAATGAATGCCAAAAATAATTGGAATCGACCTAGGAACAACAAATTCTGTCGTAGCTGTTATGGAAGGTGATAAGCCTGTGATCATTTCCAATGAGGAAGGAGGGAGAACAACTCCTTCTGTGTTAGCCTTTAATGACAAGGGAGAAAGGCTTGTCGGACAGGTTGCAAAAAGACAGCGGGTCACGAATCCGGAAAACACCATTTATTCTGTAAAAAGATTCATGGGACGCAGGTTTAAAGAGGTATCAGAAGAGATAAAGCAGGTACCGTTTAAGGTGACACAGGCTCAAAACGGAGACGTTAGAATAGAAGCTAAGGGAAAAAAATACGCTCCGCCGGAATTATCAGCCATGATACTGATAAAGCTGAAAAAATCTGCTGAAGATTATCTGGGTGAAAAAATAGAAAAAGCCATTATTACAGTTCCCGCATATTTTAATGACAGTCAGAGAAAAGCAACAAAGGACGCAGCTAAAATCGCAGGACTTGATGCACAGAGAATCATTAACGAGCCAACGGCCGCTGCCTTGGCCTATGGAATGGACAAGAAGAACGACCAGACTATCGCTGTTTATGATTTTGGTGGAGGAACTTTTGATATATCTATTCTAGAAGTGGGTGAAGGCATTGTAGAGGTCAAGTCCACTAATGGCGATACACATCTCGGCGGTGATGATATAGACCAGGTTGTACAGGATTGGCTTGTTAAGGAATTCAAAAAAGAATCCGGTATTGACCTGACCAAAGACAAAATGGCCCTTCAGAGACTCAAAGAAGCTGCGGAAAAAGCGAAAATGGAGCTTTCAAGCACTATGGAGACAGAAGTCAATCTTCCCTTCATAACAGCTGACAGCTCAGGACCCAAGCATTTACTGATAAAGATAACACGCTCCAAACTGGAACAATTAATGGACTCCATCGTCAACAAGACCATCGAACCTTGTAAAATGGCGTTAGATGATGCCGGAGTCAAATCATCTGATATAGATGAGGTTATTCTTGTAGGAGGTTCCACCCGGATCCCGAAAGTGCAGGAGCTGGTCAAAGACTTGTTTGGAAAAGAGCCTCATAAGGGTGTGAATCCGGATGAAGTGGTGGCAACTGGTGCGGCCATACAGGGAGCTGTCATGTCCGGAGACGTCAAGGATGTTCTTCTTCTGGATGTCACTCCGTTGACACTGGGAATAGAAACGTTGGGCGGGGTTTTCACAAAAATGATTGCCAGAAACACCACCATACCTACAAAAAAATCAGAAATATTTTCCACGGCATCTGATAATCAGCCCAGTGTTGAAGTGCATGTTCTTCAGGGGGAAAGAGAAATGGCAAAGGACAATCGAAGCCTGGGTAGATTTCATCTCGATGGAATCCCACCTGCCCCGAGAGGAGTTCCTAAGATCGAAGTGACTTTTGATATAAATGCGGATGGAATTCTCCATGTCTCAGCGAAGGACAAAGGAACAGGGAAAGAACAGGCTATTACCATTACAGGGCACAGCGGCCTTGACGAAAATGAAGTCGAAAACATGGTCAAAGATGCAGAAAAGCATTCCGGGGAAGATAAAAAAAGAAGAGAGCTGATAGATATTAAAAATCAGGCGGATAATCTTGTATATAATCTTGAAAAGACATTAAGAGAAAACAAGGATAAGATCGATCCTAAGGAAGCGTCAAATGTTCAGACTGAGATTGAAAACACCAAGTCAGCAATTGAAGGCGATAATATAGAGCACATAAAGAAATCTATGGAAAAGCTCACTCAGATTTCACATAAAATCACAGAGATGATGTACCAGCAAGCCTCGGGCGGCCCACAGCAGGCAGAAGATGCGGGGAGTCAAGCGGGACAAGGCGGAGATGGAAAGGAAGGAGGAACAGAAAAATCCGAAGAAGATGAAGATGTCATTGATGCTGAGGTTGTTGACGATGACGAGAAAGACAGTGAATAAGTAGCCGGATGTTTTCCCGATAAACAGCTTTGTAAGCTGTATAGGGAAATTCATATAATAGGAATATCGGGATTGCCCTGCTCATCTATAAAAGAAAGAGGCAGGGCATTTCCGGTTCCAGATATGAAAAAGGTCTGTCATGTCCAAAGATTACTATAAAATCTTAGGTGTAGATAAGAAAGTCTCCGTAGCTGATATAAAAAAAGCTTACCGAAAATTAGCAAGAAAATACCACCCTGACCTGAATCCAGGAGACAAATCTGCAGAAAACAAATTCAAAGAAATACAGGAAGCCTACTCAGTACTAAAAGACCCTAAAAAAAGAAAAAAATACGATCAATTTGGCGTGGTCGGTGACAGGGAAGAAGGAGGAAGTGCCTACCAGCAGGGATTTTCCGGGTTTCAGGGATTTGATTTTTCCGGCTATGATTCGTCATTCGGCTCCTCTTCATTTCATGACTTTTTTGAGAATATCTTCAGCTCATCACAAAAGCAAACGAGCTTGAGCCCGGAAAAGGGAGAAGACCTTCTTTATTCTATGAAGCTCGGATTCTATGATGCCATAAAAGGGATTAAAACACGCATCAAATTAAACCGTATGGACCAGTGCTCTGAATGCCGAGGCCAGGGGACCATCGCAGGAGAAGGGAGTCAGACCTGCCCTGTATGCGGAGGATCGGGATATACGGTTATGCAGAAAGGAGCCATGAGGTTTCAAACGGCCTGCCCTTCCTGCAGAGGACAGGGCGTGTCTAAAGGCAAAGAATGCCCCAAATGCCACGGCACAGGACAAGTAAGAAAATCCGAACTTATCAATGTCAAAATTCCTGCAGGAGTCAGTACAGGTTCAAAAGTAAGGATCGCTGGCAGAGGGAATGCAGGAAAAAGGGGAGGCCCTCCGGGCGATCTATTTATCACTATTGAAGTCGAACCGCATCCATTCTTCAAAAGAGAAGGTTCGAACATATATGTTAAGGTACCTGTCACTGTACCGGAGGCTACCTTGGGTGCCAAAATTACCGTTCCCACAATAGAAGGAAAAAGCACCATAAGAATCCCACCCGGAACAAAGTCAGGTCAAAAATTCAGGTTGAGTGGAAAGGGAGCTCCAAAAATAGGGAAGAAATACAACGGAGATCAATTCGTTGAAGTCTTTATCGTACCTCCTTCATTTAACGATGAGAAAATTCGAAGCCTTATGAAAGAGCTCGAAAAAGCATCTGATCAGAATCCAAGGGAACGACTGGGTGTATAAAATGGCAAAAGATGCAGCAAATAAAAACAAATATTATCACATAAGCACGGTCGCTAACATATATAATGTTCATCCACAGACATTAAGGCTTTATGAAAGAGAAGGCCTTTTAAAACCCTCAAGGAGTAAGGGCAATACAAGACTGTACTCAGAACAGGATTTAGAGCGCCTGGAATTCATTCTTAATCTGACGCGGGATCTGGGAGTTAATTTGGCAGGTGTTGAAGTAGTCATAAACATGAAAGAAAAGATGGAGAAAATAGAAGACGAAGTCAATGAATTCCTCAATTATATAAGAATGGAATTTTTCGAAGGCAGGGAAGAAGAATTTGAAACAAAAAAAGATTCTCTGGTCAGAATGAACCAAACAAAAATAATAAAAATAGAAAAAACAAAAAACAGCCGGGAATGAAATGAAAAAGAAATACCCGAAAAATTACCAGTCGAACAATCTCAAGCTCTACTTGAACCAGATAGCCAAATTTACTCCGCTCGAACAGGAAGAAGAAAAAAGGATTGGCAGTCTTATTCAGAATGGTGACCAGGAAGCTTTAAAAAAATTAATTGAATCAAACCTGAAATTCGTTGTCTCCTATGTCAAAAAATACAGAGGCATGGGACTGAGTATCCTGGACTTGATCAATGAAGGGAACATAGGGCTCATCGAAGCGGCAAAGAGATATGACCCCGGTAAAAACGTTAAGTTCATTTCCTATGCTGTATGGTGGATAAGGCAGGCTATATTCAATGCGCTCACCAGAAATTCAAGGATCTATCACATACCGCAAAAATTATCAGATCAAGTCTCTGAAATGAAAAAGGTCAAGGCTAAATTAAAGAAGACACTGGGAAGGAATCCGACAAGAGAAGAGATCTCGATTGAAATGAATATTGATGTCGCGGATGTGGAAGACCTGGAGATCCTAGGGGAAAAAAATCTTTCGTTAAGTGACAAATACTATGATGAAGAAATAGAAATAGGAGACAAAATCCAGGACACCTTATCACCTTCGGTGGAATATTTGATCATTAAAAATGCCATACAGGAACAAATCAGAGATGTGCTTGAAGAACTGGATGATAAAGAGGCTTTTGTGTTAAAATTAAGATATGGACTCGATGACAACAGGCCAAAAACATTACAGGAAATCGGTGACATCCTCCATCTAACAAGAGAAAGAATCAGACAGATCGAAGAGAAGGCGAAAAGAAAGCTGTCCAAATCTCACGCTATGCAGCAGCTGAGAGGATATTTAAACTAATGAAACAAGAAACCTGCCCTAAATGTGAAGGGACCGGATGGGTGCTTGAAACAGATGCCAAAGGGAAATCTGTAGCTAAAAGATGCACCTGCTATATTGAAAATACGATAAAAGTACTCATAAAACAGGCTAATCTGCCAAAAAGATATGAAGAATGTACTTTTGAGAATTTTGAAATACATAACCCTTCTCATAAAAATGCCATCAAAATTTCAAAAAAATTCGTTAAAAACTATCCGGTACAGGAAGTCGGATTGCTTTTTCAAGGTCCCTGCGGAGTCGGGAAGACCCACCTCGCTGTCGCTATAATAAATGAACTGATAAAAAGCAAATCAGCTCAATGTTACTTCTGCGATTTCAGAGACCTTATCAAAAACATACAAAAAAGCTATTCCGCGGAATCTTCCATGAGTGAATCTGATTTGATCGAGCCCATATTTTCCAACAATGTCCTGGTTCTGGACGAGCTGGGGGCAAAGAGAACATCTCCCTGGGTCGAAGAAACCGTTTTTTACATCATAAATCACCGTTACAATCACAAGAAGCTTACTCTATTCACATCAAATTACCTTGACTGGGGAGAAGAAGAGGAAGATAAAAGGATTCCTTATTTCAAGAAAGGCAGCTCGTTCAATAAAGAAGAAGACAGTCTTGTTGACAGGATCGGAGTAAGGCTCCGCTCCCGTATATATGAAATGTGCAAGCTGGTCACTATGGAAGGTGATGACTACCGTAAAAAGGTAAAGCAGGCCAGTTACCGCTTTTAATGTTGCACTTTATTATCTTTTTTGCTATAAGATATGTTTTCTTACTCCTCGGTAGCTCAATAGGCAGAGCGGGTGGCTGTTAACCACTAGGTTGGGGGTTCGAATCCCTCCCGAGGAGCCAAACCACAGGTCATCCATTTTCTGCTTTATTTTGCTTTGTTCTTCTCTGAATTTTTGATATTTTTTGTCATACATGTCTTTAGAAATCCACCATTGCAGATGATCACAGATTCATCCATCTGTCCATAAAAAGGGACAATTGCCAAAAGTTCCTCCAGGGGCAAAAATTTGGCATGAATTTTGCTTTATTAACTGCAGAGAGGAGGGGTTATGAAAAAATCATGTACAGCTTTATTACTTGGAATTATCATTATTTTCCTTTTTCCAGTAGGCTCATCTTGTATGGGAGACAATAATCTTCTCAAAGGAATAAGTTTCAAACTCAAAGGAGGTTATCAATATATGCAGATAGGGGACTTTAATACATATATGAGCATATATAATGAGGCATGGGAAGATTATTCCGAAGACTATAGCGTTTATATATTGGGTAAGATGCAGGAATTCCATCATGGCTCAGGTATAGGAGGTGAAGTATCATTCACGTTCACTTCTCATTTGAGAGGGATTATCGGTATAGATTACGCTTATTTGAAAAGTGAAAACTCAATTAAAGTCCCGGATCAAAAGACCACTCAGATTTGGAAACATAAGATAGAATCCTTCCCCATTATATTAAGTGTTGGCTATTTTTTCCCATTAAGTAAAAGGAGCTCTTTTTTTTTGAGGGCTGGGATCGGGTATTACTTTTCAAGGATAAATGAACATTATAACAGCCAAAAAATTAGTGTCTGGGATTACTCTGGGGAGAAAGACATGCACTCGTCTGACTTTGGAGTTAACGGTGGATTTGGTTTTGAATACAGTATAAGTAAGAACATATACCTTACTCTGGAATGCTTAGGGACCTATGCGAAAATTAATAAATTCAGAGGGAACTGTTCAGGTTCCGGTCCGGAAGGATATTATTATGAAGATGAAGGTATTTTTTACTACTGGGAAGAGATAGAACAATTATCGGGTTATATAAGTCCCCATATTTATTTAATAAAACCCGAACCATCCTGGTATAGAAGAAATATCCGGGAATTTGTTCTGGATTTAAGCGGCGTTTCTCTGATATTGGGACTCAGGGTGAGGTTGTTTTAATAAAAACTGAGGTATTCAAATATTAAACCAATCATACTGATCATCGCTTGTTTCATCACAGCCTCCGGATGCAAAAATAATCCAACAACACCCTGGGAATATCCCGAACTATCTCTAAGACTGGAAACAGAACATTTCATTTTTTATTATGCTGATGGAGATTATGTGGAATCCACATGGCAGGAAATCTATCATGAATGGGCTGTCAGTGAACTTCAGGTCATAATTCCCTGTAAGATCAATTATTGCAAATATTGGGACATAACTCATTTGGAGAGAATGACAGGTATAAATTATTGTTTTGCTGAGCCAGATACATTTGCAGTTCACACCATCTGGCCAACCGATAATCACGAATGTGTGCATTTATATACCTCTTTAATTGGCCGCCCCAGTGATTTTTTCAATGAAGGAAT
>CAZSZS010000117.1:0-56091 GCA_964611275.1 uncultured Eubacteriales bacterium | reverse complement strand
TGGCTGCATTCATGGCGGCGCGGAGGTCCAAGGAGGTCGCTATAAGGAAAGTACTCGGTGCTTCGATTTGGAGTATCATGAGAAACCTCAGCAGGGAGTTTATCGTCCTGATTGTTCTGGCTAACATCATCGCATGGCCGCTAGGATTTTTCTTCATGAACCGGTGGATGAAAAACTTTTCCTATCACACGAGTATAGGCCTTGGAGTATTCATTACCGCCGGTACGGCCGCCCTTGCTATCGCCCTGTTGACCGTCAGCTACCAGACTTTCCGGGCTGCAACTGCTAATCCGGCCGACCGCCTGCGGAATGAATAGTTCGGAGAATACAAAGGAAAACTAAATCTAAAACTTCCTTTTTCAGGGGAAACAAGGGGTATTCTGAGTGCCGGAGGGGGGAGTCGAACCCCCACTCGAGTCGCCCCGAACTGGATTTTGAGTCCAGCGCGTCTGCCAATTTCGCCACTCCGGCAGGTTTGCCCTCTATTTAAACATTTTCCTTTTCTCCGGTCAATATTCAATGTGGGTGCCACAGGAGAAATGGGGAAAGATTTTCACTTTCTTGAAAATCAGATTAAAAAAAAGTTTGCTTTTTTAAAAATTGTGCTATAATAGGTACGATTCTTTTTGGCCGGCTGGAGAGAATCCCCACCTTTTTGGTTCCCATCATCAACCCCCTTTTGCTGACATCAGCCGGCACTTTCATTCCGGTCCTCTTTTGTCAAAAAACTTGCCGCTTTACGCCCAAAACCACTGTTTTAAGGAAGTTTTTTAAATGAAGAGTGTTTGGGCCCCATAAATACGAAAAAAGTGCATGAGAACCTCATTCTGAGGTCAAAAAATGCCTTTGAATCAGCCGAAGACATGACCGCGCACATCAGGGCTGCAATGATCAGTCCCCCGACAAAAGGATTGTTCAATCTCAATATGATCATAGGCAGAGCCTGTTCCGAATCTATTTGGGGAAAATGCAGTCTTGCATACAAAGCAATAATAAAACAAGATAACCGGGAAAAAAACGTCAAGAAAAGCGCCTGCCTCTACTAAGCCTCTTTTTGTGTTTTTGATATCTTTTCCCACGCAGTACCTGGTAGCATAGGCGGGAGAGAATGTCTCTCACAAAAGAAAGGCAAGGAATGTAGTGACCAGTCTGAAATAAGGGGCAACAAAAAGCCCTGAGAAAATGAAATGTATATACCAGGCAGAAGAGACCATAAGCATCAAAATCCCCCACTCGTAAGTCCTGCCTATGGATCCTATGGAAGCTCCTCCTCCTATGACGGTGGCCCCCATAGTGCAGAGAAGAAAAAACCAGCCGATATTTCTTCCGGCTACTAAAAAATCATCACTGTCATCAATATCCCTGGACTTGCGCGGATGCCTTTGAAAAAGATATAGATAAAATACGCAAGGATGAGAGCGTATTGGATCCAGGGATGTTTCATGGAATCAAATCAGTTTCCAGCGAGAAAAAAGATCCTTGAGATGGGATCCGGAATCAAGCACGGACATTTGAGCCGGTTCAGCCCGTATTATATCGAGCTCTGATGTCTGGAAATGATAGGTTTCCCCTCCTCCCTTCCAATGAGCATTGACCCAGTCATCCATCTCTTTGAAGCTGTACCAATTTGATTCATAATCCGTGCAGGTACGGATATGACCCGTATCTATTACGTGTTTGACGCGTTCAGGTTCCCTTTTTAAAACATGGTCTTTTTTTACTAACATTCCTTTTTTATCATAGACATCCACATAAAGTTCAGGATCCCGGGTGAAAGAGCGTATGTAGTGCTTGGGCATAAACAGATAATCTGGCGAAGCATAGGTATCAGGCACCATCCACTTTGGGTGGCCTGAAACGTCCAGAGTGGATTCATACTGTCCGAGTCCGTAGTGTTCGATGTATTCTCTCTGATAATTGGATATGAGGGCTATTCCTCCTGCTTTTTCAACCGCTTTCCTCATGGATTTGAACAATTCAACCGCACCTCCAGGACCCTGCATCACACAGATGGAATTAACGAGATTTACAGCCACGGGAAGCACTTCGTCCGGTTCTTCTTCCAGTTCAAAAGCTGATCCCTGTTTCAAAGTCAAGGGAACGGTATGAACTTTGTCCAACTGCGCCTCCCGGATCTTAGCCTCGGCCAGTTCAATCATCTTCAATGAAAAATCAATGCCCCAAACTTCGGCCAAGCCTTTTTTAAGCAGAGGGTCATAAACTAATTCAGGGTGTGTTTTTTTGATGTCCCTGAGCCTGGGAAATCCCTGTGCTTCATCGTTATCAACTGTTTTGGCCCCATACCTTATATGAAGCCTTCCCGAACCGCAGCCCAAATCAAGTATTTTCACCGGGCGATCCTGTTTTTCTATCAAATAAAGTAAAAATCGATCCAAAAAATCTTCCTCAAAATTTTCAAACGCATTTATCTCAGGATGCCCGCTCACAATCTGTTTTTCATATATTTCAGCGCATTGGTCCCATGCAATATTGTCCTTTTTATATTTTTCTTTTAAATCATTCATGAGATTGTTGTTCTCCTTTCTGTAGCCGCATTTCCAAATAATCTTGTTTAAATCCAAATTTCTTTAACAATTCAGCCGCAGGATTGTCTCTTTTTAAGTGCATCTTGATCGGACCATCCGTACAGGCAACAGCCTCCTGGAGAAGCCTTTTGCCTATGCCTTTTTTTCGATGGTCTGTATGGACACAAAGATGGGCGATGATATTTTCAGGAATAAATCCTGCCGTATCTGTGCGCACGCATACGATAGCGCCCAAAATTCTTTTTCCTGCGGTTGCCAGGATCACAAATCCTGTCCCCCTTGGATTGGAAGAAAGAGCGTAATCCAATGCCGTGTTGACTCTATCTGCTAATGTCTCATCAGGCTTCAAGTTGTCCATTAAAAAGGCAGCTATCTCATTATAACTGATCCAATCAGGAAGCTCTTTTATGGTCCGTGAATATCTGATGACGATATCATCCCTTTTTTTTCTTTTTAACTTAATCTTTACCTTACAAGCTTCATGGGACAAGTCATAGGTCCTTATAATGCTTTTCCCAAAGCTCATCATAATTTCTGCGCCAATGGCGCCTGAACGATCGGCCAGGTCATTTACGCTTATTCTTTCCTTCCCCTGGTTTCCGACAAGGGTTACTTTATCCCCTATTTTTGCATCAGGGATGTTCGACAGATCAACAGTAGAAGAATTCATGGAGACCGCAGATTTGAAATACGCCTTCTTCCCTCGGATAAGTACGTAGGAATTTTTTGTCATCTTCCGGTTCAATCCGTGATAATAGCCAACAGGGATAATCCCGATTCTGGTTTCTTTTTCTGTCTTTGTATTGGAATGGTATCCGATCTTACTTCCCTTTGGTAAAGTTCTGACCTGAACCACCTCTGAGTTGAGACTCATAACCGGTTTGACCCCGATAGGATAAACTCCTTCTCTGAACTGTTCCATGGGCTGAACGCCGTAGAGTAATATGCCGATCCTTACCCCGTCACTTCTGGTCTCCGGATGAGCGAGAAAGGCAGTGCTGTTTGCAAAGTGAATGTAATCAGGATGTAAATTTTTCGTTTTTAACTTTTCATATCCTTCCTTTAATTTACGGAACGCCTTAAGGGCTGTATCAGGGGTTCTTGGCTGCCCGAAAAGAGCTTCAAATTTTAAATGAGGCTTTTCTACGACTTTTTCTGCCACAGTTACCAGCTTGGAAGAAGGGATTCCAAGTCTGTGAAGTCCGACATTTACATTGAGGTGGACCGCACACATATTTCCCATCTGTTTGGCAGCCTCTTCTAACGGATCCAATATGGAAGGGTGTATCACCGAAACACTCAGGTCATGACGGACTGATATTTCCGCCATCCAGTCAGGAATGGGATTCAGAAGCAGAATCTCATCTTGAATGCCCTGGTTGCGGATGCGGATCGCTTCCTGAGGCGACTCCACAGCAAAATGCCGGCACCCTGCTTCAGAGAGGACCTTAGCTGTTTCCTTGATCCCATGTCCGTAGGCATCTGCTTTCACAACAGCAAAAAAAGGATATTTATTAGGGACCTTTTTCCTGAGAAAATTATAATTTGATTTAAGGGCTTCAAGGTCTATGTTCAATATATTCCATGGATCTTCAAAAGATTTTTCTACAGACGGAGGCAAGAGCTTATCAGAACGATGGTTATCCATAAGTTTAAAACATTTCTCTAGTGCGGTTTCGTGGGACTAAAGGAAAAAAGATTTTTCAATCAAATGCCATTTTTATTTGATTGAAAACAATACTCAAAGATTTTGATTCCGGATAAATTGCTTTTTTCTTTAACATTTGCTAAAAAAAACATATCATAGTGACTGATCATTGTCAAAACAACACATTCCAACTATGAAAAGGAGGAAAAAATTGAGAAAAAAGGATACTTATCTTAAAAAACTGAGCTTGATTTCTTTGCTTCTTCTCCTGTGTTTTGTTTCTTTGGCTCATTCAGAAAACAGTGAAAAAGCAAAATCAGGAATCATTCCTACTGACGGATGCACGGTTATTATTGTCGGAAAGGATGCCTCGACAGACGGCTCTGTTATGAGCACACACACCTGTGACTGCGGCCTCTGTGACTGGACATGGCGGTACATCCCAGCTGCGGATTATGAAACAGGCTCAAAGCGAAAAATATACTACATTAATCAATTCAGAACCTGGGAGCCGGATGTGGGCCTCAAATGGGAGAAATATAAAGATGACTTTACAGGGCTTGAAATCCCGCAGGTCAGCCATACCTATTCTTATGTCCATGGCGCCTTTGGTTATATGAACGACCAGCAGGTTGCCCTGGGAGAATCGACCATCGGATGCCGGGAAAAAATGAATAATCCCACTTCTACGGCAAAGTTCGATATCACCATGCTGACTTTGATTGCAATGGAAAGAGCCAAAACAGCGCGCGAAGCTGTGAAAATAATGGGCGAGCTTGGAGAAAAATACGGATACGGCTACACAGATACGGGTGAGATGCTGGCTCTTTCTGATCCAAATGAGATCTGGGTTTTCGAGATCATGCCTGTCGGTCCTCTCTGGACTCCGGAAAGCGGAAAACCAGGAGCCGTGTGGTGCGCTCAGAGAGTTCCCGATGACCATGTGAGTGTGTGTCCCAATGAATCACGAATCGGAGAAATCGATCTTGAGAATCCTGACTATTTCATGGCTTCTCCGAACGTCATCTCCTTTGCAGTGGATCAAGGTTTTTATGACCCTGAAAGCGGAAAATCTTTCAACTGGAAGAAAACGTATTCCCCCTCTGAACACAGCGCTGAGAGCAGCAATGGATCCAGAGCCCGTATGTGGCGGTTTTTTGACCTGGCAGCCCCGTCAAGAAACTTCAGCCCCGATACTCCAAATATGGAATTTCCCTTCTCTATTAAACCTGATAAAAAGCTTTCTGTATATGACGTGATGGTGATGACCAGAGATAAATTCGAAGACACTCCTTATTATCCTGCCAGAGGGCTTCAGGGAGGTGCTTTCAGTAATCCCAATCACCTTCCCTATGGATTCGAATTGGAGGGCAAACGATACAATACCTCCCGAGTTATCAGTGTCAACCGCGCTGAATATGTTACTGTGACCCAGTGCAGGGACTGGCTCCCGGATCCCATAGGAGGGCTTGTCTGGCTTGCTTTCGGTGCACAGGACACCTCCTGTTATATGCCGTTTTATATAGGGATCAACAGAATCCCCCGATCCTTTGAGATCGGAGACCACTGGAAGTTTGACAGAGATTCCGCACGATGGGCGTTTGACTATGTTGATTTCCACACACAGGTTGCTTATTCGCATGCCATAAAAGATGTCAGAGAGTATCAACAGAATTGGGAGAAAACAACTGTTGATAGGACACCCCTGATTGATGAATATGCGGAAAAGCTTTATAACGAAGATCCTTCACTGGCGTCAAAGTTTTTGACTGACTACTGCAACAATAACGCGGAGCTGGTTATTGATGCCTGGTGGGAGCTCGGTAATTCCCTTCTAGTGAGATTCAACCACCTCTGGGATTACGATGTTAAAGAAAGAAAAAGAAACGCACTGAAATATCCGGATTGGTGGCTTAAACTTCTTGTTGAATACAATAAATTAAAACCGATCGAACAGAAAAAAGATTAGCCCGGGTTATTAACAAGTCGAGGTCAGGTTAGATGAGTTCCGGGATAACTGACCATATCAGCGACCATTTGTCATCTTTCTCCAGGCAGACTATACCTGAATTTTGAAACTTTATTGTCAGTTTCTTCTGAGAACCGGTGAGAAGTAACGACGCCAGTTTTTCCAGGAAAGGGAGATGCCCCGTAATAAGGAGAATCTTATCAACTTTCTGGATCTCTTCAGAGATATTTTTGACCGGATCGAGGGGGGCCAGGCCTTCTTTTTCTATTATTTTTTTACAGAGCAGTTTATTTCCGATTATTTCCGCTGTCTGCTTGGCACGCAGTTTGTCGCTGTGCCAGATCTCTTCCACTAAAAAACCATGTGACCTGAGAAAAGATGCGGTCCTTTTTGTGTGTTTCTTTCCCTGAATGCTGAGGGGCTGCTCCGGGTCTTTTTCCTTTGGTATTGTCTTGCCGTGTTGTATCAGATATAAATACAAAAAACCACCTCCAACAAAAAACTTATTTGCTTTATGTTTTATGCCTAATCAAGTGGGTATTTAAGTATGAATTTCATGGCTTCCCGGCCTGATCAATCCTCGGAGTCAATGCCATCCTTGTTGTTTTTCAGGTCATCCTGGCTTAAATCCAGTATTGTATAGATTTTGTTGAGCATCAGATTCATATCCAATGGTTTGTTCATGATATCTTCCGCTCCGCATTCTTTTGCTTCGTGTTTAAGTGCGAGATTACTTTTGTAGACAGCTGTCATCAAGATGACTTTTGTGTTTTTATGTTCATCAGAATTTTTTATTTTTTTGCATAAATCGAATCCGTGTATTTTGGGCATCAGCATATCACTGATCACTAAAGCCGGCTTCTCTTTTTTTATCAGTTCAAATCCCTCTTCTCCGTCCCTTGCGCTGTACACCCAAAATCCCTTCATGATCAATGTCTTCTCCATTATAGCCAGAGTCGTCCTGTCGTCATCAACGATCACAATTTTAATGCCCATTTCAACTCCTGTTTCCTTATGTTTACCAGCACTATTATATAAAGAAAAATACTTATCCTGAAGTATTCCTATAAAACGTCACTGTTACTATTATCAGTTTCTTTTCTTCGATATGCAAGATTTTTTCAAAAGACAAGCATAGAAAAAACTCAGCTCATTCAATCACTCAATAGGAATTTGTGATTTGACAATCCGGATTCACTTGGTATATTAAGGGGATAGAATATATGGAATCAAAATTTTTATGAAGACTCTATAAACCCAGGA
Organism: uncultured Eubacteriales bacterium; assembly: GCA_964611275.1. GTDB lineage: Bacteria > Acidobacteriota > Aminicenantia > Aminicenantales > Aminicenantaceae > WJMT01. The sequence continues at coordinate 48,665 of CAZSZS010000117.1, read as the reverse complement.
TGGTTTCTCTCTATATAGAATTCTCAATTTTATTTATCCTCCTTTGTCTATCCGCATTCTTTTCAGGCTCTGAGACCGCTTTCTTCTCTCTGTCTCACTACCAAATCGAAAAAATGGTTCTGAAAAATCCGAAAAAAGGGATAAAAATACGTAAATTATTGAATTCCCCCCGAAGCTTGATCATCACTATCCTTTTAGGAAATGAGTTTGTCAATATTGCTTTATCTTCTCTTTCCGCATGGATCATTATTCATCTATTCGGCCAGAATACTCCGTGGATCAATATCGTAATCGTTCTCCCCGTACTGCTTCTGTTTGGTGAGATCACACCCAAAACAATAGCTATCTATAACAATAAGAAATTCTCTTCCTTCGTGATCACCCCTTTAACCATATTCGAAACCATGATAAGGCCTCTGAGATGGCTTATCAAAAAAATTTCAGACCAAGTGGTCAATATTTTTATCAGAAAGCAGTCAAGAAAGGAAAGCATCCTCACGGAAGATATAGTCAAAACCATTGTAGAGGAAAGCGAAAAAGAAGGAGTTCTGGACGACTCTGAAAAAAAATATATTTTTAAAGTATTTGATTTTGGAGACACCACTATCGATGAAGTGATGACCCCTCACTCCAATCTCTTCTGTCTGCCCTTTGAAATGCCCTTAACAGAAATGATTCAAAAAATAAAACAAAGCCATTACTCCAAAGTGCCCGTATACAAAAAAAGCCGTGATAATATCATTGGAATCTTATTTGCCACGGATCTTATAGGATTGAAAACACAAGAAATAGAGGAATCAGAAAAAACATTGATCAAAATCCTGAGAGAACCCTATTTTACCCCTTTAAATAAAAGAGCTGACGATCTTTTCAGAACATTCCAGCGAAGAAAAATGTCCTTTGCCATAGCCCTGGATGAGTACGGTGGCATACAGGGCCTTGTGACCATGGAGGACCTGCTTGAACTTATATTCGGTGATATTTCTGATGAATACGAAAAAGAAAAAAAGCACCATCAAAAAATAAGCAGTACGACATTTCGAATTAAAGCAAACATGCCATTGGATAAATTCAATCAACTCATCGGTGCTGACTTAAAATCAAAAAAAATGGAAACAATAGGAGGTTTTCTTTTCACATTGTTTGGGGAGCTCCCTAAAGAAAACATGAAAATAAAATACAATAATTTGTTATTCACCGTGGATAAAATCACAAAAAACAGGATTGATTCCATAACCGTAAAAAAAAGATAATGTCTATTACCATTCACATATTAATAATTCTTGTGTGTGTTTTAAGCGAGGCTTTCTTTTCCGGCTCGGAAATCGCACTTGTTTCCGTTGATAAAATCCAACTGAGACATCTGTCTAAAAAAGGGCATCCGCCCTCTTCCCTTGCTTTGAAATTGTTAAAAAAACCTGAATGTATACTCGGCACCACTCTCTTGGGAACAAATCTATCTGTTATTACCAGCACAACTGTTTCTGCCTCGCTTTTTTACAAATTATTCGGCCCGCCCGGCATCCCAGTCTCTATTATTGTCATGGCCTTTACAAACTGGATCTTCGCAGAAATAGTGCCCAAAAGCATTTTTCAACAGCTTGCCAATCAACTGACCCCGAAGATATCCTATGTGATTCGCTTTTTCTCACTGCTTTTCTTTCCTGTTGTCTGGGTCTTCGCCAAAACCGCAAATGTCTTTGTGACTCTTTCTAAGGGAAAACATCAGGACAAGAAAATTCCCTTTGTAACAAAAGAAGAAATGAAGCATATGATGAACTTCAAGCACGGCAAAAGTGATGTTAAGCAAAGTGAGCGGCAAATGATCAACCGGCTTCTTGATTTTTCTGAAACAGAGGTTTCTGAAATCATGGTTCCCCTAATAGATGTTAAAGCCATCAGTGCTAGAGCGACTGTGAAAGATGCCGTCTCTCTCTTTGTGGAATCAAAGCACAGAAGACTCCCGGTGTTCCAAAAAAGAATAGACAGAATCATCGGGATTCTGAACAATTTTGACATTCTTGGCGAAAAAGGGAGCAAAAAGATCAAACATTTTATCCGGAAAGCCTATTATGTCCCTCCTACTAAAAAAGCAGCTGTTCTCCTGAAAGAGCTGCAGAACAGCGGTGTGAACATCGCTATTATTGTGGACGAATTCGGAGGCACAGAAGGCATTGTGACCATTGAAGACATTTTGGAGGAAGTGGTGGGTGAAATAGAAGACGAATATGATGAATTCAAACCCGAATATGTGATCCAGAAGGACGGCTCAATCCTAGTAAATGCCAGGATGAGTATTGAAGAAATCAATGAACTCTTTCAACTGCATATTCCCAAGGCAGACTACGAAACAATAGGAGGATATGCTATAAGCAAATTAAACAGGATTCCCAAAAAAGGAGAGGTCATTGAAGCTCCTGGTTCCACCCTTTACATACAAAGAGCAACCGATACGAATATAGTGACGATCAAAATCAAAAAGAAAGACACCGATAAAGATGAGCCATCCAAAAACAAATAGATCCTTAACAGGCTTTGTTTATGACCGGCTGGAGGGTGGATACAATCTAACCGGATTAGCCAAAGCCGTATCCGCCCATATAACAGCTCTCTTAAGATACTGATTGAATCAGACTTCAGGAGCTCCTTTGGTTCTTCCCATCCATGAGAGGTTTTCCATTTCACCGAAATGCTCTTTAAAATAACGATAATAAAGAAGCTCTTCTTTTGAATTCAAAACCCAGCCGTTTTTTAGTTTTCTCTCTCTCTGAAAATCTTCATCTGTAATTTCTTTCTCAGCATAATCAGAAATCAGCTCAGTCACTCCTGCTCCCTGCCAAAATTTGGCCTTTTTGCGGCGAAGAACATTCTCAGGAAGCTCTCCTTCCATTGCCTTCCTCAGAATCCATTTTTCAACACCATTATGTATCTTGTACTTGACAGGAATTTTCATCGCATAATCAACGACTTCCGGATCCAAAAAACCCACATGAGCCACTGTGCCATGTGCTGAAGCGCTTCGATCCACTCTTTGCAGGGCTGTGTTATGCAGTCTTCCTGTTATATCCATAAGCTCTTCTCTTAACTTATCCTTACCTATCTCTTTCAGGTATTCGTAACCGGCGAACAATTCATCTCCTCCTTCTCCTGAAAAGACAGCTTCAACATGATTCGAAGCTTTATGCGCAACCACATAATTCGTTAGAGTCGAACGGATAAGAAGAGCATCGAATGACTCCAGATGATAGATGACCTCAGGCAAAATCTTTAACAATTCATCAAAGCTCATAATCACTTCATGGTGTTTAGAATCTATGAAACGGGCGACTTCTCTTGCAAACTCAAGGTCAGGCGCTCCTTTGACTCCGGCGGCAAATGTCTGTAACCCATTAAAATATTTTTTTGCCAGAGCAGACAGAGCGCTCGAGTCAAGACCTCCGGAAAGCCATGCTCCTACTTTGCCTCCCAGTTTTATCCGTTTTTTTATAGATTCAGTCAGCTTATCCTTCAAGCCTTTGGCTATCTCATCAGCGGTTTCGTCAAGCTGGCCGTTTTTTTCGATGCTGAAATATTCCTCTGTTTTTTGGCCGTCAAACCGACTTCCCTTTGGGACCTGCCGGATATCTCCGCTCATCCCCAATAAAGCTTTCACCTCAGAGGCAAAGTAAAGCTCTTCATTCTCGCCTCTTCCATAATACAAAGGAGCCACACCTAATAAATCCCTTTCCAAGGTCACTCCTCCGTTTTCAGCCTTAGCCACTGCACAGTGACCGTCTTCAGCTTCGTCCGCCACTATTCCTTTACAGACTCTTTCAGCATGGTCAGCCTGGACTTTTGGATAAACGATCCCAAGAGTCGTGTTTCTTTTCTGCTTGACCTCTTTCCCATATCCTCCCCGGTGAGAAATCTTTGCTAACATAGCCCCGACTTCTTTCTCTCTGCCGATCTTATCAACACCTGCAATTCCTGCCATGATAAAAACTTCTCCTCTCTCATTTTTATGTATTTTTTTGTAATAAATACTTTAATGATCTTAAGAAATATCTATTTTCTTTATTTTCAATAATTTATGACACTCATTGTATCATTATATAAAGAGAATGTCAAAACACTAGGCTTTCGATAGGATTCATCATAATAGAAGCCTGCTTATGATTTGCTTTTTTCCCTGGATTCTGATAAAAAAATGTGACTGAATGCCATTGAACAAAAAAAAGAAAAATTTACTCAAGATCATTGACAATTTCTCCGGAAAAAAAATAGTGGTCTGGGGAGACTACCTTCTTGATGAATATATTTATGGTCATACACGCCGCATTTCAAGAGAAGCTCCCGTGCTGATACTTTCCTACAAAAACAATCTGTTTTCATTGGGCGGAGCAGGTAACTCCCTTTTGAATTTGAAATCCCTCGGAGCATCCCCAATCCCTGTCGGAGTATTGGGCACAAAGAAATCAGGAAAAGAAGCGATCAAAATAATTGAAAATCACGGAATTCCTTCAAAATATCTCATCAGGAAAGCGCATTATGTCACTCCTTCTAAAACAAGGATAATGGCTGGTGAGGAATCAACCATTAAACAGCAAATACTAAGAATAGACAAAGAAAGTAAAGTGCCGGACACAAAGAAGATCAAAGATTCCATTCTGAATGCCTTGATCCATTCATCACATAAAGCTGATGCTGTCCTAATATCTGATTACAACTATTTCACTGTCAAAAAAGATATCTATGATGAAGTTCTCCCCCGGTTCAGGCAAGCAGGGATTACAGTTGCGGTGGACTCCCGGTTCAGGCTGCTCGAGTTCAAAAACACAACGGTCTCAACGCCTAATGAAAATGAGGCGAAAAAGGCTTTGGGTTTAGATATCTACGATGATATCGGCTCTCCCGAAAAAGCCGGAGAAAAGCTGCTGGAAAAGACAGGAAGTGACTCCATACTCCTAACCAGAGGATCAAAAGGCATGATGCTGTTCCAAAAAGGCAAAAAGTCTAGTAATATAGACATTTTCGGCACGGATGAAATTGTAGATGTCACAGGAGCTGGAGACACAGTCATAAGTGTGTTAACCCTTGCTCTCAGCGCAGGCGCAGAACTTGAGGATGCCGCACTGATAGCTAATTATGCAGCGGGCATTGTGGTTATGAAAAAGGGTACGGCCATGGTTTCCATTGAAGAATTGAAGGAGGCGATCGTTTCCAAAAATTGAATAAAATAATCTCGTTAAAGAAGCTCAAACAAATCATTTCAAAACATAAGAATGAGGGAAAAATCGTGGTCCTTGCCAACGGATGTTTTGACCTCATACATGCGGGACACATAAGATATCTCAGGGGCGCGCGTATGAGAGGAGATATCCTGGTGACAGCTCTTAACAGTGATTCATCTGTAACCCGCCTTAAAGGCCCGGGAAGACCTATTTTAAACCAAAACCAAAGAGCCGAGATATTGTCTGCGTTTGAATGTGTGGACTATATCATCATTTTTCATGAAAGTGATGTTTCCCGTATTCTACTCTCTCTCAAACCGGACATACATGCCAAAGGATCTGACTATACTGAAGAGACGGTTCCGGAGAAAGATGTGGTGAACAGCTACGGAGGGAAAGTGGCCATAGTGGGAGGGCCAAAAATCAAATCCACATCTGAAATAATCATGGAAATCAACCCCAAAACGAATGAAGACACAAAATAGATTTTCAGAATATAAGGATATCTGCATCATAAAGCTCTCCTCTCTGGGTGACGTCATCCACACTCTTCCTGCTTATTCGGTCTTAAGGAGCTCATTTCCTCAAAAGAACATATCCTGGATTGCGGAAAAAAAAGCAGGACAGATTTTAGATCTAGTCGAAGGGCTGGACCGGGTCATAACCATTGATATCAAAAACAAACCGCTCTACAGCCGCGGTTTTTGGTCGACCCTCAATGAAGTCAAATCAAATATACGGCAAAAAAAAAGCATTACACTGGACTTTCAGGGCCTTATTAAATCAGGATTGATATCCTTTTTATCAAAAGCTGAGAAAAGAATGGGTTTTCACAGAAAAAATTTAAAAGAACCGGCTGCCTCACTCTTCTACACCCATCATCTCAAACCTGTATCCGAAAAGACGCATGTCATCCGTAAAAATTTACAACTGCTCTCCCTACTGGGAATACATGAGGAACGATGGGACTTCCCTCTTCGGATATCTCCAAGCCTACTTGAATCCACTCAGAATAAGCTAAAAAAAAATGGAACCAACATCAGTAAACATGTGGCCCTTTTTAATATCGGAGGCGCTTGGCAGAGCAAAAGATGGTTTCCGAACCACTGGATAAAGCTCATAAAAATGCTGGATCTAAAAAATCTCACTCCTTTGATTTTGTGGGGAAACGACGAGGAAAAACAGACTGCTGTCAAAATCAGTAAAGAAACAGGCGTGGCGACCGTTCCTTTTCTGTCCGTAAAAGAAGTCTTGGCCCTCATCCATAAATCAGTCCTCGTAGTCAGCGGCGACTCCTTCCCCCTTCAGGCGGCCTGTGCCCTTTCCACCCCTGTCGTTGGCATATTCGGCCCAACGGACCCGAATCGAAACGGCCCTTTTAACAAAAATGACAAGGTCGCTTTCCGCGAGCTTGACTGCAGCTACTGTTACAAGCATACATGTGATAAACTGGACTGCCTGAAGAGAATCAAGCCTTCCGAAGTCGCTCATTTATGTAAAGAGATACTGGATAAATAAATAATGAAGAGAACAGAATTTAAAAAAACAATTTACAGGTGGAGAGTCCGAACAGGATCCCTAGCGGCTGCAGCAGCCATCATACTGTCCAGACCTTCCTTCAGATCTGTGATCATAGGTTTTTTTATCTCACTACTTGGTTTATTTTTAAGAACCTGGGCCTGCGGCCATATCCAGAAAGAAGAAAAATTATCCATGTCCGGTCCCTACAGGTACACAAGAAACCCTCTTTATTTTGGTAACCTTATTATAGGAATAGGTGTCACAGCAGGAGCTCATTCCTGGTGGGTTTTTGGCATTTTTTGTCTTTACTTTCTCATATTTTACCCTGTCATCATAGACGTAGAAAAACAAAAAATGGAAAGTCTTTTTCCCTCTGAATATCAAGTATTCAAACAAGTCCCCCTGTTAATGCCCTCACTCAGACCACAAATATCTGAAGAAAAAAAGGTTTTCAAATGGTCCTTGTATTTAAACAACAAAGAATACAGAGCTTTCATCGGAGTGCTGATTTTTTGGGCAGCTCTGATAATCAAAATCATCATAACTTGAAATGCCTACTAAAAAGAGGAAAAAACGAGTCAAAGATGTCCTGGGCCTGCGCCAGCCCGACCTCAGAGTCGTACTTGAAGACATAACCAATACCCATAATGCCAGCGCCGTAGTAAGGACATGTGATGCTGCAGGGATCCTCTTTATGGATATCATACATACAAGACCTGAGCCATTCCCAATAAATGAGTCGATATCTACAAGGGCGGAAAAATGGATCAAATTCAACCATTACTCTTCCACTAAGGAATGTCTCAGCTTATTAAAAAAACAGGGTTTTAAAATCGCCTGCACGCATCTCGGTCCTGAAGCGGCAGATTATACTTCTGTAGACTACACCCAACCCATAGCTATTGTGTTTGGTAATGAATTACAGGGAGTCACGAAAGAAGCTGTACAACTTTCCGATCATCTTATTCAAATCCCCATGTTTGGTATGGCACAGAGCCTTAATTTATCCGTATCTGCCGGAATCATACTCTATGAAGCATGCCGGCAGAGAATTCAAAAAGGATTGTATGAAAAATCCCGTCTTTCTGAAAAAAAATTTACTGATATTCAAAAAGAATGGCTGGGATTGAAAAAAAAACAAAAAAAAAGATAAAAAAAGGAGGCAAGAAATTTTATCAACTTCCTGCCTCCGGGAAAATTTGAGCACAAAAGCAAGCTTAGACTTCTATGCACCGATACTGTTCGATTTTTCTCTGGAAGGCCTCTCTATGATGCTCACTTCCAGGTTTTCGGACAAAAAAGGAAAATCTTTTTCTTCCCGCTCCACAACAACCTCGATCTTTTTCACTTTTGCATTCCGAACAACTTCAAGACTGATCTTCTCCTCTTCCTTTTTTCTCTGGATTATTTCTTCCAGCTCTTTCATTTTTTCTATTCTTTTTCCATCAGACTTTATAATAACATCACCTACCTGCAGCCCTGCTCTCTCTGCAGGCCCATCTTTGACGACTTTTGTGACCAGCAAACCTGTCCCCTTGTTCACTCCAAAATACTCAGAAAGGTCCCTGTTGATCTCTTCGAGATAAACACCAATATGATTTCTTTCTTTTTCAACGAGCGAAAAGTACCAACCATCAGGTCTGGTAATTTTTTCCAATCTGAACTTATCGGGGGAAAAGAGAAGAGGATATTTTTCCTTGAATTCCGCCATTATATTTTTTTCCGAGTACTCGCTCAACTCGACGTTAAAGTTTTTTGTTTTATTGTCTCTTTTGACCACTATTTCCACTTTATCACCAGGCCTGTGCATCATGATGTCATGCGCCAGTATATTGGAGCCGGTTACTTTTTCGCCGTCAAATTCTACAATAATATCTCCTTTTCTTATTCCTTCTTTTTCCGCAGGGCTGTCTACATCCACGTCATAGACCTCTATCTCTTCATTACTATTTTCTATTATGGATACTCCAAGCCACCCTCTCTGGACTTTCCCCTTTTCTCTGATCTCCGTAGCCACCTTCCTCACAACATCAATCGGAACAGCTACGGCCAGGCCGGAGACAGGCGTTCCAACAATGCTTAATGAAAGACTTCCTCCGACTATATTCCTTCTGGGATCATCATCCCTAATAACATCCAACATTGTCTGACCCGAATAAACACCTCTGATTAAACCGACCATCCTGCCTTTTTCATTCAAAACAGGACTTCCGCTCGAACCAGGCATCAAACACACATTTAAACGGATTCTATCCCGGCTTACGGAACTCACTATACCGCTTGTTACAGCCGTAGAATCTTCAGGAGATATTGAGATGACTCCGATCCATGAGCCTGTATCAACTTCCTCTTTTTCTCCCCATTCGATCTCATCCCAGTTCCTGCCTTCAGCTTTAACCAAAGCAATATGAGTGACCGGGTCCATTCCAATAAACTCTGCTTCGAACTTCTCTCCGCTTGAAGTTCTCACAAAAATATTCGTTCCGATAGGAGAAACCAATGCGGTCGTGACAATATATCCGTCTTTCCCTATGACCACACCGGTTGCTACTTTTCTCATACCGTTTACAGCTTCCACCCTAACAACCGAAGGGGCGACTTTTTTAGTTAATTCTTTGACGTCTATAGCGCTATCCAGGCCATATCCGGTTGCGCTGCACGTAAAAAATACAGTCACTGTTCCAACAAAAACCATGGTTAGTAATTTTTTTGTATTGATGTTCATTTTAAACAGACCTCCTAAAATTTGATTTTAGCATCGGTGCTTTCTGAGACCTGCTCTAATATATATACAGTTAAGGGCTGATTTGTTTGCTTTTTGATCTCTCCCGAATAATCAACAGCTTCTGTAATGGGGATTCTGCTTTCATGGCCAATAGTGAAATAATCCTCCATGGCCTGAATTCTTTCCGTATCGGTTTCAGTAAATTCCTGTATGCTTTTTCCATTAAAGAAAAAAAAGTTGCAAACCAAAAGCATAATACCCAGGGTACATGCGGCCCCTGCCAATGAAAGACGGAAGATGCGGTTCTTTACTTTTTTCTTTTTTCTCTGTGATAAAAGGGTCATGACTCCTTTTTCGAAATATTCCGGAGCCTCCACTCTCTCGTAATTTTTTAAAAAATCAAGCTCTCTCATTTTCAAACTCCTGAGCTTCTGTTTTAAAGTTCATATTAAATTCATTTTTTATTATTTCCTGTTTAAGGTATTGTCTTCCCCTGCTTATCTGGGCTTTTATCGTCCCGACAGGCTTTTTTAACATAACAGCAATCTCCTCTTGAGAAAAACCCTCTATATCTTTAAGAACAAGCGGAATCCTGTAGCGCTGATGAAGAGTGTTGAGCGCTCTTCTGATTCTTTTTGCTTTTTCTTTCATTTCAAAGTCATCCGTTTCTGATAATCCCTGCTGGTTGTTGTTGTACACATTATCCAAAGGAATACTCCTTCGTTTATTCATCTTCTTTAACTCTGTTTTTGCCAAATTCGATGCAATTGTAAAAAGCCATGAAGAAAAAGGAGCCTTTGGTTTGTACTTTTTAGCTTTATAATAAACCCTTATGAATGTTTCCTGAGACAGCTCCACAGCTTTTTCATAATCTCCTGTCATATTGTAGAGAAAATTAACGATTTTATTCTTGTATTTGTACATGATTTCTTCAAAAGCTTCTTCATCGCCTTGTTGAACCAACAAGATTAAATTTTTATCGTCCATTCTCTTATCATTCATAACTTGCCTACACCGAGAAAAGTTGCATCAATAATAATCATTATCCCGGTCTTTCATACACTTATTATGAAAACATTCATTACTTTTTGCAAACCCCGCCCTTCCTTGACCTTCAGAAATTCAGATATGGATTGTGCTCCTGACTTTCAGGCTGGCTGGCTGGTTCTGAAGTCATCCGGAGGTGAGCTGGCATGGTTCCTCACAGAGGAGAGCGAGCCGAGGAATAAGCTGATTTTACTCGCTGGGGAAAATCAGCGGGCTGAAGAACTTTCCAGCCTGATGTAAGTCAAAAATACATACTGTCCTTGAATTTTATCTTAACTTTTTTCTTCTAGCTCCATTATAGGATTGTCAGAATCAACAAGGTCGCCTTCGGAAGCAAATATCTTTTTCACAAATCCTTTCAACGAACATTTGATCTCATTCTCCATTTTCATTGCTTCTACAATAGCCAGAGTCTGCCCCGCTCTTACCTCCTGTTTCTCGGCAACTTCAATTTTTATGACCTTCCCGGGCATGGTAGACTTGATATTCAACATATCCTCTCTTGACCTCTCTTCACTGCCCTGCACTTCACTATCATCCTGGTCTGAATCTTTGATGAAATACTGATCTCCTCTGCACTGCACGTAAAATCCATCATTGCTTCGCGCAATAAATACTCTGTAGACCTTATCTTCTATCTTGATGGAAATGATACGGGGAGATAAGTTTTTGATGTCTGCTGTATATATATCATCACCAACACCAACAACATACTGATCGCCTTTTTTTTCAAGAAATATTTTCAACAGCTTATTGTCGACAACGAATTCATGTTCCACTTTCCTCACTCCTCCCAAGCCTCCATCTCCCCAAAGTCTGCCATGGAGAGCCTTGTCCCTGTTCCTTTTTTCCTATTCCTGAACCATACTTTTTGCTTTGCTCCAAAAAAGCAGCCGCCAGAAGGGAGATTTCTCTGTTTTTATCATCTTTCTTCAGGATAAAGCCATTTTTGAACTGTTTTTCAATAAAACCAGTGGTTGTATCTCCACTTCTGAACCTGGCGCTCGAGATGACTTCTTTTAAAAAAGAAATGCTTGTTTTAACACCTAAAATCACATAATGGTCCAGTGCCTGGATCATTCTTTTACAGGCCAATCCTCTGTTTTCCGCCCAGACGATCAACTTTGATAATATGGGATCATAGTAAATGGGGACTTCACTCCCACTGTAGATACCGCTGTCGAGCCTGATGCCCGGTCCTGAAGGTTCGTTTAAAAACAATATTTTTCCTGACGAAGGGAGAAAATTGTTTTCCGGGTCCTCAGCATATATCCTGCACTCGATCGCATGCCCATTCTGACTCAGTGAGTCCTGTCTTATTTTGAGCTTTTCCCCGGCTGCAATCAAAATTTGATGCTGGACAATATCCAAACCCGTGATCAGTTCAGTGACAGGGTGTTCTACCTGCAGTCTTGCATTGACTTCCAGGAAATAAAAATTTCTATCCTTATCAAGAAGGAATTCAACTGTCCCGGCATTGTTGTATCCGGTCGCTTGAATGACTTTTTTGGCCACATCCCCCATTTTATTCCTTAAGTCTTGATCAAGAGCTGGAGATGGAGATTCTTCAATGATTTTTTGATGCCTTCTCTGGATCGAGCATTCGCGCTCAAAAAGATGCACAATGTTCCCATAGTTATCTGCCAGTATCTGAAATTCGACGTGGCGGGGCTCCTGAATGCACTTTTCCAGATAGACAGATTCGTCACCAAAGGCAGATTTCGCCTCTCTCATGCCGGCTTCAAGTCCGGCTTTCAGCTTTTCATGAGAGTGGATAATGCGCATGCCTTTGCCCCCTCCTCCGGCAGATGCTTTGATCATTATAGGATAGCCGATGGTACGGGCTTCTTTTTCATATTCAGAAACATTTTCCAATACACATTTCATACCGGGAATAATAGGGACGCCTGCTTTTTCCACGGTCTGTCTTGAACGCACCTTATCTCCCACCAAATCCATGGCTCTTGAATTCGGTCCTATAAAAATAATCCCTTCCTTTTCACACCTTAAGGAAAAAGACGGATTCTCAGCAAGAAAACCATAACCGGGATGGATCGCCTCGGCTTTTTTCTCCTTGGCCGCATGGATAACATTGTCACTATCAAGGTAGCTGTCAACGGCTTGAGCCGGTCCTATGCATACTGCTTCGTCTGCAAGCTGTACATGCAGACTTTTTCTATCTGCTTCTGAATAAACAGCCACGGTTGCAATACCCATTTCCTGACAGGCCCTGATGATTCGAACCGCAATTTCTCCACGGTTTGCGATCAGTATCTTTTTAAACATTCTTTTTTCCCTTTTTTCCAAACATCCAAGAAGGCTTTCGCTTTTCCAAGAAAGCTGTCATGCCTTCCTGCCCTTCATCGCTGACCCTGAGATTAGCGATCATTCTGGCTGTATATTCCTTGGCCTCTTCCAGTGAGATCTGAGGCACCTTGAAAAGAAGTTCTTTGCAGCTGGCCATAGCCTCCGGGCCGGAAGACAAAAGACGTTCGACCATATTTTCTATCTCAGAATCAAGGTTTTCATAAGAACAAACACGGTTCACAAGTCCGATTTTTTCGCCTTTCTCAGCTGAAATCCTCTCTCCTGTCAGAAAATACTCTCTAGCCTTGCACTCCCCTATTCTTTTGACTACATACGGAGAGATGGCAGCAGGAATAAGCCCGATTTTCACTTCACTCAAACCAAATTTGGCTGTGGATGCCGCGACAACAATATCGCAGGCGGAAAGAAAGCCGACCCCCCCTCCTATGGCAGTACCGTTCACGCGGGCTATAGTAGGTTTTGGAACTGAGTATATGGTGTGAAGAAGTTCTGCTATTTCTAACGATTCCTTAAGATTCTGGTCATAAGAATAATGGATGATCTCCCTCATCCAGTTTAAATCCGCGCCCGCACAAAATGACTTCCCTTTTCCAGTCAACACAATCACTCTGACAGAGGCATCATCTTTTATTGCTTTCAAGACATCCAGCATCTCAGAAATCATGGTTGAATTAAAGGCATTGTGTACTTTTGGACGGTTTAAGGTCAGAGACAATTTCTGCTTTTCTTTTCTACAGATGATTGTTTCGTATTCTTTTTCTACCATGTTACATCCTGAAGATTCCCACTTTGTAGTCAGGAATCGTTTCGTTCAAGCTCATGGAAATTCCAAGAGCCAGCGCTTCTCTGGTATCTAAAGGCTCGATGATCCCATCATCCCATAACCGTGCCGTACTGTAATAAGGGCTGCCCTCATGCTCGTATTTCTCTAAAATGGGCTGCTTGATCTTGTTTTTTTCTGCTTCAGTCATCTTTTTTCCCGTTTTCTCAAAATGCTTTTCCTTCACTGTAAGCAGTACATTGGCTGCCTGTTCTCCACCCATCACACTGATTCTGGCGTTCGGCCACATCCACAAAATACGGGGGTCATAAGCTCTTCCGCACATAGCGTAATTCCCCGCACCATAGGAACCACCTATGATCACGGTAAATTTAGGCACATCAGCATTAGCAACCGCATGAACCATCTTGGCTCCGTCTTTGGCAATTCCTCCATGCTCATACTGTTTTCCAACAATAAATCCGGTTATGTTTTGAAGGAAAACCAAAGGGATCTTTCTCAACGCACACAGGGTTATGAAATGGGAACCCTTCAAAGAACTTTCAGAAAAAAGGACTCCGTTGTTCGCAACAATTCCCACCGGATAACCCATGATCCTCGCAAATCCGCACACAAGAGTGATCCCGTATTTTTCTTTAAATTCCTGAAACCGGCTTCCGTCGACGATCCTGGCGATGACCTCTCTTGTATCAAAGGATTTTTTTAAATCCCTGGGAATGATCCCCATTAATTCATTTGGGTCATAATAAGGTTCCTCAGGTTCCTTGCGGTCAAGCGGGAATTTTTTTGAAGGATCGAGTGTCTCAACAATATTTCTGGCAATCTTTAATGCATGTTCGTCATCCTGGGCAAAATAATCAGAAACCCCTGATATCCGGCAGTGCACATCTGCCCCTCCAAGCTCTTCATCCGTCACCTCTTCTCCAGTGGCTGCTTTGACCAGAGGGGGTCCTCCTATAAAAATGGTCCCCTGTTCTTTGACGATCACTGTCTCATCACTCATGGCCGGTACATAAGCTCCCCCCGCGGTACAGGAACCCATAACGATGGAGATCTGGGGGATCCCCATTGCAGAGAGCCGGGCTTGGTTATAAAAAATGCGTCCAAAGTGCTCCTTATCCGGGAAAGTCCCTGCCTGATGAGGAAGAAATATTCCGCCGGAATCGACCAAATAAATACAGGGAAGACGGTTTTCCATAGCCACTTCCTGGGCTCTTATATGCTTTTTTATGGTCATGGGAAAATAGGTTCCGCCTTTTACAGTCGCATCATTGGCAATCACAAGCACTTCCCGCCCATGGACCACTCCCACCCCTGTCACCATGCTGGCTCCCGGGGCCTGGTCATCATACATCCCATATGCGGCCATGGGGCTTAATTCCAAAAAAGGAGTGTTGCGGTCAAAAAGTCTTTCAAGCCGCTCTCTTGCTAATAATTTACCTCTTGATTTGTGAATCTTTCTGTATTTCTCTGGGCCTCCTTTTTTTATTAGGGTAAAATTTTTCCTGTACTCATCAACCTGTTTTTTCATGTATTCTAAATTTTTTTTGTACTCAGGACTTTTTGTGTCTATTTTGCTTTTGATTCTAAACATACCCTTATCCCCTTGTGTATCAAATCATAATCGATACGGCTTTTTTAAATGCTTTGTTAAACCTTTCTTATGAATCAGGAACAAACTTATATCCATAACACAGTATCCCTGAATGTCCATTTTTAAAAAGCTTTCTGAACTCGATCTTGACCCTTTTTCCCAGCTTCAAATCCTCAAAATCACAATCAACGATCTGCCCCATAAGTTTGACCCCGTCATCCAGCTCCACGACTCCGACAGCATAGGGAGCCTGGTCTTTGAACTGACTGGGAGGGACTCTAATTATTGTATAGCTTATGACTTTTCCTTTTTCCGCAATCTTTGTTTTCACCAAATCGCGAGAGCCGCATTCCGGGCAGACAAGCCTCGGCGGAAAGAACTTCTGTCTGCACTGTGTACAACTATTGGCTTCCAGTCTATACCTTTGAGGTATCTCTCTCCAATATCTTGAAGGTGTTGACATTATTTTCTCCTTTCTTATTCTCTCTCAAAAATATGAACGACCGTACTCGCACCACTGCCACCCATATTCTGAGTGAGTCCGAAGCGCGCTCCCTTGACCTGTCTTTCGCCTGATTCTTCTCTCAATTGTTTGACGATCTCCACAACCTGGGCAATTCCTGTTGCTCCTACCGGATGTCCCTTTGATTTCAAACCGCCGCTTGCATTAACAGGTATATCTCCTTCCACTGCGGTCCTGCCCCTTTCCACAGCTTCCCCTGCTTTCCCCTTATCAACCACGCCCAGAGCCTCCATAACGCAGAGCTCTGCGATAGTGAAACAATCATGGACTTCAAACACATCAATATCACCGGGAGTTTTCCCAGCCATTTCATACGCGCTTTTTCCTGCCTTATAGGTGGACTCTAACCAGGTCATATCTTTTCTTTGGCTGATAGCTATGGCATCTGTAGCATGACCGCTTCCTGTTATCTTAACAACGGGTTTGTTCAGTTTCTTAGCGAGTTCAATCGGGCATATTATGGCTGCTGCAGCTCCATCGGTTATAGGAGAGCAGTCCAGTATCCTCAGCGGGTCTGCTACCTTGACTGAATTCAACACATCATCAACGGTCACTTCAAAAGGAAACTGGGCAAGAGGATTCTTTGAGCCGTTTCTGTGGTTCTTGACCGCCACCTCTGCCAGCTGTTTTCTCGTGGTTCCGTACTTATCCATATGTGCCACCGCCATCAGGGCATAAAGCCCCGGAAACGTGATCCCGTGGTAGCATTCATACTCCTGGTCAGCTGCAGTACCCAGCGCATAGGTGGCCTCATCCCCTCCGACATCTGTCATCTTCTCGACCCCGCTCACCAGAACGATATCACTCATCCCGCTGGCTACTTCCATAAATCCGAGTCTTAACGCGAGTCCCCCGGAGGCACAGGCTGTCTCCACTCTTGTTGAAGGTACAGGAGCGCAGCCCAAATAATCCGCAAGAAGGGAGGCAATATGTTCCTGTCCTACGAAAATCCCCGATGACATGGACCCAATATACATGGAGTCAATATGTTCGACCGCTGCATCATCTATGGCCATCAACGCTGTTTCTACATAAATATCCCTCAGGGATTTATTCCAAAGCTCTCCCCATTTTGTCATTCCGATTCCTATGACCGCCACTTCTCTCATTTTATCCTCCTACTCTGCTTTCCTTATTTTTTCTCTGAATTTTGCGTATTCCCCGTATTCAAGATATTTCTTGTTATGGTCCAGGATCTCTCTGGTCAAAGGGGCTAGATCCCTCACTTCATCGATCCTCGGAGTGACCTTTAGAATGAACGCATCGCTTCCCGCGCCGGAACCGTATGAGACCAATAGAACATGATCACCTGGTTTTGCTATATCAAGTGTAGCTGTCAATCCCAAAGGAGAAGAACCTGAATACGTGTTCCCGAGCTTGTTCACCAGCCATCCTGGTTCTATCTGCTGCCTGGAAAAACCCAGAATTTTACCTGCCTTAAAGGGAAATTTGCCGTTGGGCTGGTGGAATATCACATAATTGAAATCACCGGCCTGCATTCCCGCCTTATTCATAATTCCTTTTGCCGCTCCAATAACATGTTTAAAATAGGCAGGTTCCCCAGTGAACCGGCCTCCGTGCTGGGGGTAGTATTCGTATTCCCTTCTCCAAAAATCAGGTGTATCCGTCATATAAGCATAGGTATCGAGGACTTCTGCGACCACTTTGTCTTTCCCAAAAATAAAGGCAGCAGCGCCTGCAGCTGCTGAGTATTCCAAAGCATCACCAGGGGCCCCTTGAGAAGTATCTGCTCCGACTCCAAGACCGTATTTAACTACGCCCGCCTTAACGAGATTCAATGCCACAAACATACCTTCGGTCCCGGCCTTACATGCAAACTCAAAATCAGCTGTATGGACTTCCGGAGTGGCTCCCAGCGCTTCAGCAAGAACCGTGCCGCTTGGTTTGACCGCATAAGGATGCGACTCAGATCCAATATACACAGCACCGATATCAACGGGATCGATCCCGGCTCTTTTTAGTGCATTTTTAGATGCTTCGACAGACATGGTTATGGTGTCCTGGTCAGGCGAAGGGACTGACTTTTCCTCAAGCATCAGACCTTTCTTGTAGCTTGGGGCATCCGCTCCCCATACTTTGGCTATCTCTTCCACTTTAATCCGGTTTCTCGGGATATAGGCTCCGTAGCCTACAATTCCTTCCATTTAAACCTCCCATATGGAAAAATTATTGAAAAGAAAAATTCATATCTTTTATTCCTGCATTTCTCTAATTTGGCTAGAAAATTATCCTGTCATATTTAACTATTGCAAGTCAAGGAATTTTCGTTTTTTGCGCCGAATCCTTTGATCCCGTACTGTTTCGCATTGACATAATCGTAGAAGCACATAGAATAAAAAAACATCACCGGTTGCTGCGGAACTTTTCAAGCCAAATCTTCGTCTATTAAGGTGTGTTAAGTGAAAATAAAAGAAATCATAAGAGAATGCATCGACGGAAACCAGAGGTCTTGGAAAATGCTCATTGATACCTACTCAAAAAGAATATTCAATCTTGCCTATCAATTCACGGGCTCGTATGAAACCTCCGAAGACCTGACACAGGAAATATTCATTAAGGTCTACAACTCTCTCCATAAATATGACTGTTCCAGGAATTTTAGTTCCTGGATCACCACTTTATCACGCAACTACCTGATAGACCACTACAGGAAAACAAAACTTGAAAAGAAACAGCGAACTGATTTCAATGAACACATGCTCGATTCGGAAGGCAAGACAGATCCTGAAGAAACTATCATCAAGAAACAGAACCAGAAAATAATCTGGAAAGGAATGAGTTCACTCAATGCTGATGTGAGAATAGCTCTTATTCTCAGAGATATCCAAGGGAAAAAATATGAGGACATCGCAGAAATAATGGCTTCTCCCCTGGGAACTGTGAAATCAAGGGTCAACCGCGGCCGCATCCAACTGGCAAAAATATTAAAGGAGGAAAAGGAGAATTAAAATGAAATGCCGGCAAATTGAAACACTTCTTTCTCCTTATTTAGAAAACGAATTGAGCCAGGAGAAAAAAGCTCTAGTCGATGGCCATATAAAAAAATGCCCTAAATGTTCGAGCCTTCTTTCTTCTATGAGAGAAGCGAGGGATTCCCTGGCTCAGATCCCGGAAATCGATGTGAGTCCATCCCTTATGGAAAGACTCTATAAAATACCGACTAAAAAACCCAAAATTGGCTTTCATTTCCTTCTCAAGCCAGCGCTTCAACCCTTACTTGCCGCCGCAACCGTCCTTATCACAGTCATCTCGCTCTATTCACTGAATCCTGAGAGAGAACAAATAAATAAATACATCAACCAGCACATTCATATAGGTTACAGTAAAGCAGAAAGACTATACGCCAGAGCCGAATCTTTGACCAATACTCTGGCCGGATACAAAGAAAGCATTCTTTTTTCCATAAAAAACATTGACTTTTTTTGGGAGAAAAATGATTGACCTAATGATTAATTTAGAAACGGAGGAATTTAAATGAATAACAAAAAAGAACAAGAAGAAAAATATGTAGTGGAAAGAACACCTAAATCTCCTGCCCTAGCCGGCATTCTGACGTTCTTTTTCCCTATTGGAACCGGAGCTCTTTATAATGGGCAGGTAAAAAAGGCTATATTCTTTTTCCTAGCCTTTTCCGGACTCGTTACTCTTCAGACCTCAGGAAGAGGGCAACCCTTTTTAGCACTCTGCCTGGCAGGATTTTGTATTTATCAGATCTATGATGCTGTACATACAGCTAAACTCATCAACCTCGGCCTCCTGGGAAAAGACATAGAAAACAGCGCCCATGCTGTTGAGGAGATCCCTGAACCTGTGAGATCAGGTTCCGTTTTCTGGGGTCTCGTTCTCATAGTACTGGGTGGTATCCTTTTATTGGCAAACTATCAAATCATTGATTATGATACTCTCTTTGACTTCTGGCCGCTCATCATTATTGTCATCGGATTCAAGTTCATAGTGGATTATGTATCCCGGGAGAAAAAATAACCTTATAGGAGATAAAAATGGCAAAAAAATATAAAAAAGACACTCTGGCATGGGGAATCATACTTGTCCTCATAGGCGCTATATTCCTTCTTGATAACATCAATATTGATATTTGGGATGCTTTCGCAAGGCTGTGGCCTCTTGTGATCATTGCCTGGGGGATCTGGAAACTCTACTTTGGGATAAAAGAGCGCAGCCAAGATAAGACCGGAACGTAAAATGAAATTCAAAGAGATTTTACTTTTGCTGGTCATCATTTTTGCAGGGATCATCTTCTACCATGCCCAGACAGGAAAACTGGACCTGTATATTGATTTGGGGGATGAGTTCTTCTCTGATTATGATGCCTACACCTTTAAATCGGCCCAAAAAGTAAGCTCTCCTTTTCCAATGCAGATGGAAATCAAAAACCAGCAAGGAGACCTGAAAATCTACAGTACAGAGGAAAAGGAAATATCCATATATATGGAAAAAAAGGTCCGCCACAGTACCGAGGAAAAAGCCAAAGAGATAGCTGATGAACTAGAAATCCTTGTCACCCATGATGAACAAAAAGTCATGGTATCCGCAGAAAGAGGGGAACAGTCAAGCGGTAATATCAGGTCTGACCTGGAAATATACATCCCAAAGGATATGGATCTGGATATAAGCAACTCTTACGGCTTGGTTGAATTGGATGGGGGCAAAAATGTCAAGATCACAAATCGAAACGGAAAGGTATCTGTCTCAAATATTCAGGAAAATCTGAGTATTGAGTCTTCTTATAACCCCATTCTCGCAGGAAACATCGGAGGAGACTGCCAAATAAACGGCCTCCGCTCAAGAATCCAGGTAGAACATATAAAAGGCAGCACGATCATAAAAAATAAATATGGGAGTATAGACCTGGCAGAACTATCTCAGGATGTCACCATCGATGGCCTTCACTGCCCGATAAAGGGAAGAAATATAAAGGGTCAGATAGAAGCGGAAAACTCCTATGAAAAAATTGACCTTTCTAATATCCTGTCGGCAAAAATCAGATCGGATAATTCACCCATTGATATATCTGGAGCTAAAAAGGATCTTGACATAAATAACAAATACAGCCGTATCCTTCTTAATGACATATACGGAAATATTGATATTGAAGGAGAAAGCCTGGACATAACAGGTGAAAACATCTTCGGAGAGCTCATATCCATCTCAAGTTCATACAGAAATATCAAACTTGACCATTTCTCATCCAGTACCGCCATCTCTTTTTCTCACGGAAAAATATTCCTCTCTCCCGCAAATAAAAACATCAAACCGGTAACAGTGAAAGGAAAGTACGCTGAAATAGAATTCATTCTTCCGCCTGGATTAAAAATACCCATGCAGGTCCAGACTAAATCCGGACAAATAAAATGGGAACTCAGCGAGAAAGGAACAGAACAAATAAGCAATGGATTCTCTATAATCAACGCTTTCTTAGAGGAAGGCGAAAAACCCACTGTTCTCTTAGTGACAACTTATGGGAATATTCTGGTCAGAGAGAGGTCTTAAGGCTCTACCAGTCCTTTTTTGCCAAGGCATGTATTCTTTCAGTGAGAAACCCATTGATCTTTATGTTGAAATAGGAAATAAGGTTGGCAAGGTCTTTTTTATATTTAGTTACATAGCGGACAAACTCGGCCTCTTTGACAAACAGAACATTTTCAAACTCGGAAACCTCATCTCTCAATTCAATGAGATAATGATTGATAGTCCTGTACTGCGAATTAATATCTATTAGATCCTCTCCCTTGAGCTTTCCAAGGTCAAGGTAAGGAGGGAGTGACTGTAGTATTAAAGTGCTCTCACTCTTCATTTCATTCAAATATTCATTTATTTCTTGAAAAAAGGACTTGTATTTACCCGGATTTTTTAACTTTTCTTCCGCCTTGTCCAGCAAAGCTTCATTCTGTTGTTTCAGCGATTTGAGTAATTCCTTCACTCCGAAATATTTTCTTTTAAAGTTGAATAGATCGATAAAATCACGTCCGATATAAATCTTGTCTTTATAATTAGTCAAGATCTCTCTCGGAGAATGAGTGTAAAATTTGATTTCGTAGCATCGGCCTCCCGAATCTTTTTCTCTGAGCCTGGCCAGTAACAAATACCTGTTCTGTTCGATGAAATAGCTGTTCACATCAAGCAGAACAGAATAGACAGCAAGGTTGCGTACGATCAATTCTTTGATATACTCCAGCAGCTCCTCTTTTTTGGAAAGGAAATCATTTATGGTTTCATTGGGCGTGGGATTCAATACGGTAAAGGATGGAGATATAAGATAAAGAACCGGCCCCAGACCAAGTTCCAAATAAAAATTTTGGAGCACTCTGTTATGCAGATCATCAAGGAGCATAGTATCCAGAGGGGGAAGCTTGTCAGCTTCGATTTTTGCAAGTTCTCTAACTTCGTTCATTGAATCGAATAGTATCACTAAAGAAATGGAAAATCAATGCATCTTTTTGTTATAGATCCAATCTGTGTTTTCGTGCCGGTTCTTTTGTATGCTTCGGATAATTTCCTTTTGCTTTTTCGAAAATCCCATGGGATACAGCTCAACACCAAAAAACTCTCGGACCCCTAAAATGAGGTTCTTCACAAGTAAGAAAAAATCAATTTTTCTGTTTGCCGCCTGAGAAGCAGTGATCATCCTGATTTCCTCATTTCTTTGACCCAGCAAGGACACAGATTGAAGAAGCCGATCGTCATTCTCAAGAGGGATAGAACCATGCTGAATGAATTTATGCGCGGCTCTTTTTTGAGCGCTTCCGACTATTTTCCTATCCTTTACCTTGACCTCATTTCTCGCCGGATATGAAAAACAGGGAAGGCTGCTTCTGGAATAAGACAGGTTATCATCACTTGCCAGATAAGCAGGAATATCCAATTTGTTTAATCCCGCAATAAGGGCTTCTGAGATCTTCCTGTATGACCGGCTCAGAGAAGGGCTAAAAACATTCACATCTGAAGAGCACACACTGTACGTCACTTCTCTGTGGTGAAGCACCAATTTTCCTCCGGTTATTCTCCGTACGATGTCTATCCTGTTTTTTTGGCAAAATTCCAGATCCAGCACCTCTCTGATGTCCTGAGAGCACCCGATAGATACCGTAGGCCTTTTCCATGTGTAAAACCTTATAAAGGTGACCGGCTCCTTGCCCAGACTCTCGAATAAAAAATCATCAACAGCCATGTTGTACGAACCCTTCCCGGGTTTGTTCTCAACTAGAAGGAACCACTTGTTCACAGTCATCTTCCTAAAAATTTTTTATAGACAGCGATTTAAAAAAAGAGCGGACAACGGGATTTGAACCCGCGACCCCGAGCTTGGGAAGCTCGTGCTCTACCTGCTGAGCTATGTCCGCTTTTTTATGATTATACTTTTTTACTGCAAAAAATTAAACCCGTTTAAAAAAATACTCCAGCCACATCTGAATGAAATCCTATTGACATAAAAAAACACCCCCTTTATAATCACTACCTGATTCTCAAAGCCCAGGAGTTAAAACATGTCAATGAATGAAAATGAGACTTCCAAAGAACCTGTGAATCCAACCGACACACAAAACTCAAAGGTTGGGGCCTCTCTTATTATTGACGGAGAAATCAGGGGCAGTGAAGATCTCATAATAAACGGTCGTTTTACTGGGAAAATCTTTCTTGAAAACAACTCTCTTTACATAGCACAGGGAAGCACAGTCAAAGCTGATATCAGGGTAAAAAATGCCACCATAAAAGGAAAAGCAGAAGGAAGCATACATGCCTCAGGTAAAGTCTTTATAACAAAAGAAGGAAAGATGACAGGAAATATAACGGCTTACCGCATCTCAATAATGGAAGGCGCCAAATTCAAGGGAAGCGTAAAAATGCTTTCTTCAATCCAGCCCTCTTACTGAATATTCCTATGCCTTAATCCAATCCGGATTTTCCGCCCTTTAAAAAGGGCTGCCATCACAAAAGGCCTGTCTACCTGTCGTATCTGTAATAAGACTGCGGTGTCTTCGTTACAATATAATCAACGGCAGCCTGGATGCATGCCCTGATAGCTTTTTCAACTGGGGTTTTGCTGAATCCTCCCAAGGCAATAGGAAGAGAGCCTACTCTGGTCGCTCCTCCCAAGCCAAAACTTTTCGCATCGCCTTCCACACTTGTGGCAGCCACTATTTGAGACGTATTGGCATCGATAATGCGAATATCTATGGCAACATGCCCCTTTTTCATTCCTCCGCCCAGGTTCACACCTAGAACCCTGGTAGCACCACCAACTCCTGACTGGCTTCCTTGAAATTCTGTGACAGCGGCTGTGATGATTAAATCAGCTCCGTATATTTCTCCGATTTTGGCCTCTGTTCCCTGTTTTATTCTACCGGTAGCTCCCAGGTCCTGTTCTGACATAACTGTATCCAACTGCTCTCTCTCAAGTACTATATAGCGGTTCGTATTGAAAAGAGCTGTCGTCAGCATATCTCTCATCCCATCTCCGATCTGAGCCCAATTCATTCCGAACATACTAAACCATCCACCTGACCCGCCGCCTTTGGCTGTCTTGTCTGTGAATTCACCGACCGCAAGTCTTGCTTTGGGACCATTGTAGTCTTCAGCCTGAGCCTCGTCTATGGAGGGGCCTCCCGTGCTCGTCACTCTGGTTGTCATTGCCGGTTGACACGAACAAATCCAGAGAAGAACCATACAAATTCCAATCACTCCAATAAATCTTTTCATCTTTCCTCCTATTTATTTAGATTATAAAAGTGATACCAAGATATTGTCAATAAGTTTTTGGCTTTTCCTACAAGCGTTATCTCCTTAATGGATGAAGGATTTTAGTAACTCTCCAGGCATTCTGTTATAATTTATATTATGAAAAGCTTCCATTTGAAATCAGAATACTCACCCAAGGGAGACCAGCCCAAAGCCATAGACCATCTTTACTTTGGTTTGAAAAAAAAGGCCGACCACCAGGTTCTTATGGGAGTCACGGGCTCAGGCAAGACATTTACCGTTGCTAATGTCATAGAAAAAGCGGAAAAGCCGGTGCTTGTTGTCTCACATAATAAAACCCTGGCTGCTCAGTTGTATCAGGAATTCAAAAATTTCTTTCCTGAAAATTCAGTGGAATACTTTGTAAGTTACTATGACTACTACCAGCCTGAAGCCTATATTCCCAGTTCCAACATATACATCTCAAAAGAATCCACGGTAAACGAAGAGATCGAAAGGCTTCGAATGCATGCCACAAACTCTCTTCTCCAAAGAAAGGACGTCATTGTGGTAGCTTCCGTGTCCTGTATATATGGAATAGGCTCACCGGAGACATACCACTCCATGAGTTTCCTCCTGCAAACAGGACAGGAGATCACAAGAAAAAAGCTATTAAGAAAACTTATTGATATCCAGTATGAAAGAAACGAAAGTGAATTCAAAAGGGGAACATTCAGGGTAAGAGGGGATATTATTGATCTTTTTCCTTCCTATGAAGATTATGCCTACAGGATAAGGGTAAATGAGCAGGAAATCACAGAGCTTCTGTTGATTGATCCCATAAGGGGAACGACTTTTGATTCGTTTGAAAGGATTTTGATATACCCCAAATCCTTTTTTTCGACTCCCCAGAGCATCCTTGAATACGCCATCAATAAAATCGAAGAAGAGTTGAAGGAACAGATTAATTTTTTCAAAAAACAGGACAAGATTATAGAAGCAAACAGGATAGAAGAAAGGACGCTCTTTGACCTGGAGATGCTTTCTGAACTGGGATGGTGCCCGGGTATTGAAAATTATTCACTCTATCTCAGCCAAAGAAACCCGGGGGAAGCTCCTTTTACTCTCCTTGATTATTTTCCCTCTGATTTTATCACCATAATTGATGAATCACATGTGACCATACCCCAATTGAGAGGAATGTATAACGGAGACAGGTCCCGGAAACAGACTCTTATCGACCATGGATTCAGGCTTCCATCCGCTCTTGACAACCGGCCGCTGAACTTTGAGGAATTCGAGTCAAAAGTCTCGCAGCGTATCTATGTTTCTGCCACTCCCGGCGAATATGAATCTCAAAAAACCCGTAATATCTATACAGAACAAATCATCAGACCTACAGGCTTGATCGATCCTGAAGTGCAAGTCCGGCCCGTCAAAGGACAGATAGATGACCTTATGGGAGAGATAAAAGAAAGAGTGGAAAAAAACGAACGGGTCCTTATCACTACCCTTACCAAGAAAATGGCGGAAGACCTCTCAAGATACTACCATGACCTGGGAATAAGAGTCCGATATCTCCATTCTGATATAGACACCCTGGAAAGAGTCAAGATCCTAAGAGACCTGCGAAGAGGCATATTCGATGTTTTAGTCGGAATAAACCTTCTCAGGGAAGGGTTAGACCTTCCTGAAGTCTCCCTGGTAGCTGTTCTGGACGCAGACAAGGAAGGCTTTCTCCGCTCCTCCACTTCCCTCATCCAGACTTTCGGCCGGGCTGCCAGAAATGTGTCAGGAAAAGTGATCCTTTATGCAGACTCTGTGACCGACTCAATACGCTTTGCGGTCAATGAGACGAACAGAAGACGCCGGATCCAAAAAAACTACAACAAAAAGAATAAAATAACCCCAAAATCCATAAAGAAAAACATTGACGATATACTGAACAGCGTTTATGAAAAAGACTACTTCCAGTATCCGGTAATTTCAGAGGAGAAGCTCCCCTACATATCTCCGGGCATCATAGCAAAAAAGATAAAAGAACTGGAAAATAAGATGAACCGGGCAGCAGAAAGATTCGAATTCGAAAAAGCAGCCAAGTACCGTGACCAATTATATGAAATTCAAAAATTTCAGGTAAAAAACACGTGATATGAAAGACAAAAAAAAACAAAGACTGTTGAAAACATCTCAGAAACTCCCTTTAAAACCCGGGATATATCTTTTTAAAAACCAAACCGGTAAAACCATATATATAGGGAAAGCCCGCTCCATTAAGGAACGTGTAAAATCTTATTTCTCTTCCTCATCCGACCCAAGGATCCACGGTATTTTAAATGAAACATACACCATCGACTTTATCGTAACTGACTCTGAATGGGAGGCTTTTATTCTTGAAAACAACTTCATCAGACAATACCAACCAAAATACAATCTCAGGCTTAAAGATGATAAAAGTTATCCATATATAAAAGTCTCGGCTCAGGATAAATATCCAGCCATCTATCTCTGCCGCAGAACAGAATCTGACGGAGCAAGATACTTCGGGCCGTTCACTCCCTCTTCAATGGCCCGAAAGGCGATAAACCTCATAAACAAACGGTTCGGAATAAGAAGCTGCAAGGAAGACATTCCAGGAAAAAGAAAACGGCCCTGCCTGGAATATGATATAAACCAATGTTCAGCTCCGTGCGTGGGCCTTATTAATGAATCTGACTACAGGGATAATGTCAACAGTGCGCTTCTTTTTTTAGAAGGAAAAACCGAAAAACTTAAAAGTAAACTCAAAGCAAGAATGATCGACGCTTCAGAAAAGCGTGATTTTGAAAAGGCCAAACAACTGAGAGATCTCATTCTCTCCTTGGACCAAATAAGGCTCAAACCAAAGTTCATCTCTGTCAAGGCGGAAGATAAAGATATATTCGGATTTTTTAGAAAGCAGGACACCGCAGCCTTTTATGTTTTTCTCATGCGAAAAGGAAAAGTGATCGAGTCTTCAAGCTGGACCGTCAGTGCAAAAAAAACTAATGATAAAAAAATCCTGCACAACCAGATAATGGAATTTTATTCAAGTCAAAACGATATCCCTGATGAAATACTGGTTCCTTTAGAGCCGGCAAAAAAAGACCAGCTGCTGAACAAACTCAACCATATAGGCAAAAAAGCCATAGTGTTACAGATCCCCCAAAGAGGAAACAACAGAAAAATCGTTGATCTGGCTGTTCGAAACGCTGAAATGAACCTTTTAAAGAAAACAATCAAACCGAATCCCTTAAAGGAACTGCAGCGGCTCTTCAATCTGGATTCGCTCCCAAAGAATATAGAAGGGATC
Source organism: uncultured Eubacteriales bacterium (assembly GCA_964611275.1). GTDB lineage: Bacteria > Acidobacteriota > Aminicenantia > Aminicenantales > Aminicenantaceae > WJMT01. The sequence goes on along the minus strand of CAZSZS010000117.1, from coordinate 20,887 downwards.
GATGTTTCAAATACAGGCGGAAAGGAATCTGTCGGATCTGTCGTTGTATTCAAGGATGGGAGGCCCTCTAAAAAAGATTACAGGAAGTTTAGAATAAAGACAGTAGAAGGTTCTGATGATATACGCAGTGTCCAGGAAATAGTCTTAAGAAGATATAAAAAAGTAGCTGAATCCGATATTCCCCTCCCGGAACTCATTCTTATAGACGGCGGGAAAGGGCAGCTTAATGCAGCTCAAAAGATTCTCAAAAACCTCAATCTCTCTAATATCCCTGTTATCTCCATCGCGAAAAAAAAAGAAATTATTTTCACGGATTCAATGAAAAACGGAATTAAATTGGACAGGACATCATCCGCATTAAAACTTCTCCAGCACATCCGCGACGAAGCACACCGTTTTGCCATCAGTTATCACCGAAAGCGGCGTAAGGAAAAGAGTTTTGAGTCTTACCTGGACGGAATTCCAGGAATAGGGCCCAAGCGCAAATCAGCGCTCCTTGAGAAATATGGAACCACAAAAGACATCTTTAAGGCCCCTGTCAACGAAATAGCCAAGATTATCGGTAAAAAAGCAGCCGGAGACCTAAAGTCATTCCTAAAAAAAAGCAAGCCTTGAAATCCAGCTTATACTTTTTTGACAATCACTGCGGTCATATCATCCATCCTGTCCGCTCCGCCTATGAATTCATTAAGGTGTTTCAACAATCTATCAATGATTTCTGATGGTTCCTGTTTTCTTTGGCTCTTAATAAAATCTCTCAGCCCTTTCTCCCCGAACTCCTCATTCTTTTTATTTCGGCTCTCAGTGATTCCGTCCGTATAAAAGACAATGATATCTCCAGGAGCCAGATGCCCTTTTCTTTTTTCGTAAGAGACAGAGGGAAACATCCCCAAACTTAGACCACAGCTTTCCAGACAAGATATCCTGCCTTTTTTATCTATATGAAAAGGAGAGTTGTGGCCTGCATTGACATATATAAAATCTCCGCTTCTTTTATTCAGTTCTAAAAAGAAAAACGTGATGAATGAATTGATGGCCGAGCTTTTATTGACAAAATCGTTCAATCGGCACGCCATGTCCTCCGCCATTGAATCTTTACTTACTTCCGAATAAAGGGAAGCTCTCAAAGAAGCCATTAATAACGAGGCTCCCACGCCTTTGCCGGAAACATCAGCAATGGTTATCCCGATACGGTCATCATCTATTTGAATGTAATCGTAATAGTCTCCTCCAACCTGCTGGCAGGGAATGTTGATCCCTGAAACCTGGTATCCTTCTATTTCCGGGTCTTTTTTAGGAAGAAAATCTCTTTGTATTTTAGCAGCCAGATCCAGTTCCTTTTCCATTTTCTCTTTTTCTATTGACTTGTCGATCAACCTTGAGTTCTCGATCTTCACAGCAGCCAGGTTAGATAACAGCGTCAGAAGTTTCAGGTCCTCTTCAGTGAACTGCTTGCTCAAAGATATGCGGTCCGAATATATGATCCCTATGATTTCCTTATTGTTCCATAAAGGGACACACATTGCTGAACATATATTAAATCGTATGACGCTTTCCTGGGCTTTAAACCTGGGATCCGCTTGAACGTCAGAAACTAAGATTGAAGAATGTTTGTTCACAGCCATATCAACAATACTCTGGCTGACGTTTATCTTCTTGTTCATCAGGCTGGTATTGTTGACGCGTATGACCTTTGGGATAAACTGAACAGGATTTCCCTCTTTAATCATAAGAACTCCTCTATCCATAGGCAGGTTCTCACATATCAAATCCATTATATGTTCTAACAGTTCGCTGAGAGGTTTGTGCAGAACAAGAGTTTTGCTTACTTCACTGATGACAGACAGAGATTTATGTTCTTGTTTGATCTTCTCAATATCAAAGGACCTCTCTGTGGCCTCTATGGTAGTGCTGACTTCCGGTTTCCTCAATATGTCTTCAAGATGCATTATGGTATTGACATTTACAGAAGAGGAAGGAGAATCTGTAAACTCAACATTTGTGGATAGTTTTTTATTGAAAACAATCCTGGTAGAACCGATAAGGATCTCATCACCTTCTTTTAACTTTACCTCAGATTTTATCTTCTCGCCGTTTAAATAAGTTCCGTTTTTGCTGTCATTGTCTTTGAGTATAAAGTCATTCCCCGACCTTTCTATCTGGGCATGAGATCCTGAACTAAAAGGGTCGGAAAGAGCTATATCATTACCGCTTGATCTCCCCATCGATACTTTATTTTTTGTAAAATCATAGGAAAAGGAATCTTTTGCCTTTGGATAAACAAATAACTGGACTTCTTTCATCGGCCCATTAAATTATAGCCCCATCCCGTCTTAAATTTCAAGAAGACACAAAAATATAATATAATCTATTTAAAAATGGAAGTGACCTTCAACTATGTATGACCTTAAAAATGAAAATGATTTTAAATCCATAAGAGACCAATTCCCTATTCTTAAAAACTGTGTTTACCTGATCAGTAATTCCCTGGGCGCTGTTCCTAAAAAAGTCAGAACACGACTGGAACGCTATTATCATTTATGGGCTACACAAGGTGTCAGTGCCTGGCAAAAAGAATGGTGGGACCTATCAAAAAAAACGAGCACAAAGATCCAGAAACTTTTAAAAGCAGAAAAAAACAGCATCACAATGACGCCCAATGCAACCATTTCTCACTGGATGGCTCTGTCCACACAATTTAACAATAAGGACACCAAAAGGGACAGAATCATCATGACTGACCTGGATTTTCCTTCTTCAATATATGCTGTCTCAAAAATAGCTGAATTCATGGGATGGAAATTAGAGATAATAAAAAGCAAAAATCCCTCTTATTTGGAGACAAAAAATATCACAGAAAGGATAGATGATACCACTTTATTTGTTGCCACTTCCCATGTGTGTTTTAAAAGTTCTTTTATTCAGGATATCCGATCAATAACTGAAAAAGCATCTCAAGCAGGCGCAAAGACAGTCATTGACGGATATCACGCTCCGGGGATCATCCCTGTTCATCTTAAAAACACAGGAATAGATTTTTATATCGGAGGATGTCTCAAATGGCTCTGCGGCGGCCCCGGTAATGCTTTTCTATATATCAGACCAGAGCTAGCGGAAAAAATCCAACCATCGCTCACCGGGTGGATGGCTCATGAGAATCCTTTCAAATTTGATCTTGACTTAAAATACACCTCGGGATCTTACCGGTTTATGTCAGGAACTCCACCCATTGCCTGTCTTTACACAGCTTCGGCTGGACTTGATATTATAACAAGCATAGGAATAAAAAACATCAGGGAAAAATCCACATCCATGACTCAATGGATCATAAATAAAGCCCAACAACGAAATTTTTCGATTTATTCTCCCTTAAAAAAAGAGCTCAGAGGAGGAGCTGTTTCAATCAACCTCCCTTCTGCTTTTCAAGTCAAACAAGCCCTTGATCATAAAAAAATTCTGGTGGACTTTAGAAAAAGCCGCACAGAAAATGAAGATGTTATCCGTATAGGTCCCCATTTTTATAATGAAAAGAGAGAAATTGATGTCTTGTTTGAACAGATAGATGATATATATTCTTCTGGAGACTACCAGAAATTTTCAAAAAAAATAAAACATGTCACGTAAAGCTCAATAACCGTTTACAAATCTTTTTTTTCTGACAGTCCCTCTCACCTTCATATTCCTATGAATATGAGCCGGGCAATATAACTGATAAGCAATGCCACTGAAGTGTTCAATAGAATGGATACAAAAGCCCATTTCCTTCCTATCTCTTTCCATATTATGGCAACTGTTGACAGACAAGGAATAAAAAAACTGAGAAATACGGTAAAGACAATGATCTGCTGTTGAGATACGACCGTTAAAAGCTGGTTATAATTCACTCCCAAAGCCTGAAGCATCATTATCAGAGAGAGTTCTTTCCTTAAGAAACCAAAGATCAAGGTCACTCCTAATTCTTCTGGTAACCCGAGAACATGCTCGACAACCGGTGAAAGGACGATATTGATCGTTCTGTCTATATGAAAAAATTGAAGGAGGCCCAGAACCACACTTCCCGCGATCAAAATAGGCCATGCAAATGCAATAAAAGACTTCAATTGAAAATAGACTTTCTTAAGCACATTCGAGAGTGAAGGGATCTTTAAAGAAGGTATCTCAAGGATAAGACCCGGAGAATGTGTTTTAAAAAACAGCGAGATCACCCTTCCTAATACAGCCACTAGGAGCATATTGAAGAGATAAAAGCCCACAGCCCATAATGGGCCTAAATAGAAAGCGACCAATGCAAGGATAATAGTGGTCCTTGCGGAACAGGGAATGAAGGGAATCAACAACGTGGTGATGATTTTATCCCGCCTTGATTCAAGAATCCGGGTTGAGACGACTGCCGGGACATTGCATCCGAAACCAAGCATAAACGGCGAAACAGATTTTCCATGAAGCCCTATCTTATGCATCAGTGTATCCATCAAGAACCCGACTCTGGATAAATATCCAATATCCTCAAGAAAGGACATCAACAGCAGCAATGGGATGAAATAAGGAAGCACAATAGCTATTCCACCTCCTATTCCCTGTATGAGACCATCTGCTAAATAAAACAAGATCCCTTTTCCCAGTAAGTCGGATAAAACGCCTCTCAAGGCGGTTAAAGGAGCTAAAAGCAGCTCCTCTATCGGGCTTGCCACGATAAAAATGACCAGAAAAAAGCTGATGAACACACCGAGCAAGATAAAATAACCCCAGAACGGATGCATAATGATATCATCAATTCTCTCTTCAACGCTTGCCTTTTTCCTCCGTGTTACCTTACAGCAATCCTCAAATAATTTAAGGGCAAGGTGATGCCTTTCAGCGGCAATGACCTCATATGCCGGCACACCATGATTCCTTTGAAGCTCATCCCTGGCCTTGTCTATGCTGTTCTTTAACGGAAGGCTGATCTCCTCGATCATACGGTTAAAAGACGGCCTGTCCAGTTCTATGGATTTGATTGCCGTGAATCTTCTATTGGCTACGGATCTAAATTCAATAGGGATGAATTCTTCCACTTCTTTAATTTTATCTTCCACGTCCTTGGACCAGATCAGTCTTTTTGGTTTCCTGCATTCATCAAGACAAGATATGGCTTTGTCTAACAGTTCTTTGACTCCTCTTCCATGAGAAGCTATAGTGGGGATAACAGGAATTCCCAGTATTTTTTGCAGCTTTTCAGGATCTATTTCTATCCCCTTTTTTTCTACCGTATCCATCATATTCAATGCCAGAACCATCGGATATTCTAGTTCCATCAGTTCCAGTGTCATCTCAAGGCTTCTTCCGAGAATGGAAGCGTCCACAACATTTATTACCAGATCAGGTTTTTCAACGAAAAGATGTGTCAAAGCGACCTTTTCTGCCTCATCCGCAGGATTGAGAGAATAAGTCCCGGGCAGGTCTATGATATTGAATAACCTTCCCCCCACAGTGACTTTACTGTGCGTGTGTTTGACAGTCGTTCCCGGAAAATTCGATGTGACGGCTTTAAGCCCTGCGATAAAATTAAAGAGGGTGCTTTTCCCGCAGTTAGGCTGGCCAATGAAAACTATATCAGGAATATCCTCTTTTCTACTCAACAATATTAACCATGATTTTGCTGGCAATTCCTCTCCCAATGGCTACAGAGGTTCCTGACGTGTTGTTTCTTATAAGAACAGGCCCTCTGAACATACTGCGGGAATCCAGCTCCACGATATCATCTTTATGGATCCCCAAAGAGAAAAGCCTTCTTCGCACTTCAGTTCCCCCGGCAATATTGGTGATTCTCAAGTGTTTTCCCCGGGGCGAATTTATTAAACTCATCATTTGATTTATCCGTATTAAAAAAGTTAACTAGTGATAATAAAAGAAACAGGAAAAAAATTCAAGGGGTTAAACTAATAAATTACTACAACTTTAATTGACAACCAAGCCCTATATTTGTTAAAAATTATGCAAATGTTCAACACACTCTTAAGCAAGATATTCGGTACGAAAACAGAAAGAGACATAAAAAAGCTCCGACCTTTTGTAACGGCCGTAAATGAGATCGAACCGAAAATAGTAAATCTGAGCGACCAGCAGCTGAGAGAAAAAACAAACGAATTCAGAAACAAAATAAAAAACGGAGCCTCTTTAGAGGATATTCTCTTTGAAGCCTTTGCTGTTGTAAGGGAAGCAGCAAAAAGAAAAGTCAATATGAGGCACTTTGACGTGCAAATTATTGGCGGAGTGGTTCTCCATCAGGGCAAAATAGCTGAGATGAAAACAGGGGAAGGAAAAACCCTTGTAGCCACTCTTCCCGCTTATCTTAACGCACTTGAAAAAAAAGGCAGTGTCCATATAGTCACGGTCAATGATTATTTGGCCAAGAGGGACTCGGAGTGGATGGGGCCTATTTATAAAACTTTAGGCTTAGAAGTCGGTGTTATCCAGCATGACATAAACGAAATCGACAGGCAAAGCGCCTATGAAAAAGATATTACATACGGAACAAATAATGAATTCGGTTTTGACTATCTCAGAGATAATATGAAATTTCGTCTTTCGGATATCGTCCAAAAAGAACATAAATTCGCCATTCTTGACGAAGTCGACAGTATTCTGATTGATGAAGCCAGGACTCCCCTTATCATATCCGGTCCCACCGAAGATTCGACCTCCATATATTACAAAATCAACAACATTGTCAAAAGGCTGAATAAATCCACAGACTATCAAATAGACGAAAAGTCAAGAACCGCTGTTCTTACAGAGGAAGGAGTGGAGCACGCAGAAAAGTCCCTTCAAATAGATAACCTGTATGACATCAAACACATGGACTTGATTCATGCCATCAATCAAGCACTGAAAGCCCATCACCTCTTCAAAAAAGACGTTGACTATATGATAAAAGAAGGAAAAGTAATCATTGTAGATGAATTTACGGGGAGACTCATGCCCGGAAGGCGGTACAGTGATGGCTTGCATCAAGCATTAGAGGCAAAGGAAAACGTCCGGATTGAAGCTGAATACCAGACCCTTGCTTCTGTAACATTCCAAAATTATTTCAGAATGTACGATAAATTGGCAGGAATGACAGGAACAGCGGCCACAGAAGCAGCTGAGTTTCATTCCCTGTATGACCTTGATGTGGTCGAAATCCCCACTAATAAACCTCTGATAAGAAAAGAGCTAGATGACCTGATTTACCGCACAGCCAAAGAAAAATGGGATGCGGTGGCCAACGAGATCATAGAAAACAATGAGAAGGGAAGGCCCGTATTGGTGGGCACCATTTCTATTGAAAAGTCAGAATATCTCGGTTCCCTTCTGAATCAAAAACACATCAAGCACAATGTCCTCAACGCAAAATATCATGAATCAGAAGCAAAGATAATAGCCCAGGCCGGAAGAGTGGGTGCGGTCACCATTGCCACAAACATGGCAGGAAGAGGCGTCGATATTTTATTGGGAGGGAATCCTGAGTCCCTAGCCGAAGACTTCCTTATTAAAAAGGGGGATGAAGAAAACAGTGATGGGGAAGAGCACCAAAAAGCACTTCAAAAAGCACTGTCCATCACTAAACCCGAAAAGGAAAAAGTTATCTCCCTCGGAGGGCTCCATGTTACGGGTACGGAAAGGCACGAAGCCAGAAGAATAGACAATCAATTAAGGGGAAGGTGCGGGAGACAAGGAGATCCAGGCTCATCCAGATTTTATCTTTCCCTTGAAGATGACCTTATGCGCATTTTCGGAAGCGAAAAAATATCAGGGATTATGACCAGAGTCGGCATGGAAGAGGGAGTCCCTATCGAACACAACATGGTCACCAAAGCCATTGAAAGAGCGCAAAAACAAGTGGAAGGCCGCAACTTTTCCATCCGAAAGCATCTGCTTGAATACGATGATGTGATGAACAAACAGAGAGAATCGATTTACTCTCAAAGAAAGGAAATCCTTCATGGAAAAGACATGAAGGAATTCATACAGGAAATCAGCGTCAATATAGTCGATTGGATAATGGATACAAACACCAACGAAAACGACTCCCCTGACGATTGGAATATCGAAGGCTTCACGAACGCCATTAAGGCCCAGTTCGGATTGGATGTAGACGAGCAGGAAATCGACTGGAAAACCATCAATTTCCAAGAACTCCATGAAAAAACAATAAACGCCTTAAATGAGATTTATGAAGAAAAAGAAAGAATAATCTCACCAGAAAGGATGAGAGAATTCGAGAGAATCATAATGCTTCAAGTGATTGATACTCAGTGGAAAGACCATTTGCTAGCCATGGACCATTTAAAAGAAGGCATAGGCCTGAGAGGATACGGACAAAGAGATCCTCTTGTCGAGTATAAAAGAGAAAGCTTTGATATGTTTCAATCAATGATGGATAGGATCGAAGAGGAAACACTAAAGTATCTGTTTTTACTTCAGCCTGTTGAAAAAACGGAAATGCCGGAAAGAAAGGAACAGGAGATCTACTATAAAAAACCTCAGAGTTCTCCGACAAGACAGGGCAAAAAGGCACGCTCTGTGATCCCTAAAAAGAGAAAAAAGGGCAAGAGAAAAAAATAAAATAAGGAGAAAGAGAATGTTGAATAAAGATATATTGAAAGGGCTGACATTCGACGACGTGCTGATAATGCCTGCAAAGTCAAACATTCTTCCGGCTGAGGCTGATGTCACAACGAAATTAAGCCGTAATATTGATCTATCCATGCCTGTAATCAGCTCTGCGATGGACACTGTAACTGAATCCAAGATGGCTATTGCCCTGGCCCAAAACGGAGGAATAGGGATCATACACAAAAATATGCCTATTGATAAGCAAGCCGAAGAGGTAGATAAAGTAAAACGTCATGAAAGCGGAATGATCGTCAACCCCATTACTATGAAGCCGCAGAATAAGATCTACGAAGCCAAGGAAGTCATGAAAAAATATCAGATCTCCGGACTTCCCATAACAGATGCGAACAACAAGTTAATGGGTATCCTTACAAATCGGGACATCAGGTTTGAAACACGCCTCAATCTTCCCATAGAAAAAGTAATGACCAGGGAACTGGTTACGGTTCCTCTGGGCACTTCCATTGAAGAGGCAAAAAGGCTTTTTCACAAACATAAAATCGAAAAAATCCTTATGGTCAACGAGAAATTCCATCTGAAAGGATTGATCACGTACAAGGACATCCTTAAGCGGATAAAATACCCCAATGCCTGCAAGGATAAACTTGGCCAGCTGAGAGTGGGGGCTGCCATTGGAACTGCTGAGAACACAATGGAAAGGGCCACTGAACTCATCCATGCGAAAAGCGATGTGCTCGTGATTGATACAGCTCACGGGCACTCAAAGAAAGTCCTGGACACGATTAAAAAATTGAGAAAAAAGTTTCCGGATGCAGAGCTGATAGCCGGCAATATAGGAACAGCCGAAGCTGCCAAAGATCTCATAAAACTCGATGTGGACGCCGTGAAAGTCGGAGTCGGTCCCGGTTCTATCTGTACGACTCGAATCATCTCCGGTGCCGGTATCCCGCAAATAACGGCAATTGCCAATGTTTTTCAGGTCACAGAAGCGCATAACATTCCACTGATAGCAGATGGAGGAATAAAATTTTCAGGCGACATCACAAAAGCCATAGTTGCCGGAGCTGATTCGGTCATGATCGGCAACCTCTTAGCCGGAACTGATGAATCCCCGGGAGAAGTGATTATTTATCAGGGACGCTCTTACAAAATATACAGGGGCATGGGCTCTCTGGAAGCCATGCGGGAAGGAAGAACCGGAGACAGATATTTTCAAGACTCAACTAATAAATCCAAATTAGTGCCTGAGGGAATAGAAGGCCGTGTTCCCAATAAAGGCAGTGTTTCTCATATAATACACATGATGGTGGGAGGATTGAGAGCAGGAATGGGTTACACCGGATGTTCCAGTATAAAGGAGCTTCAGAAAAAAGCGAAATTCATTAAAATCACATCCGCAGGAGTCAGGGAAAGTCATGTCCACGATGTCATCATTACAAAGGAAGCGCCTAACTACCACCTCGACTGATCCTGGTCATTCATAAAAGCTACCGATAACACATTTATGCTCCGAACTTTCATCAGGCAAGCTGGTTCTTCAGCCCGCTGATTTTTCCCCGCGAGTAAAATCACCTTATTCCTCGGCTCGCTCGCCTCCGGATGACTTCAGAACCAGCCAGCCTGCCTGAAAGTTGGGATGAATTATGATGTTAATTATCTTACAGGATACGCGCATTCCTAGCGAAATTCAGGTGTAGCTGAAGCGACATTGAAGATTTAGCCTTCGGATGAGGCTTTTCGAGGATACCCGGCAAAGCTGGGCTCCGAGTATGTCTGACCCACGGACGGGGAGAGTTACGCAGGAGCCGAGAAAAATGAAGAAGAATGGCGTTAAAAATCTGAAGGGAGCACAGGCCATATCTGAATTTCATTAGGCTAACACTCTATTCGTGAATAACCGGGATTAAAACGAGGGTTTTTATTTGGCCTCTTTGATTTTATTATCTTTATCCAGGATCAGTATTTTGGGCCTGTAAAAATCTGCCTCTTCATCACTCATTAGAGAAAAGGAGGCAATGATGATTTTATCCCCGATACTGACTTTATGAGCCGCAGCTCCGTTCAGCCCCACGACCCCGGGCCTCTTTTCATCCTGTATCACATAGGTTATAAATCTTTCTCCATTCGAAATATTATATATATGGACCTGTTCAAAAGGAAAAAGTTCTGCCTCTCTTATCAAATCTTTGGATAAAGTAATACTTCCCTGATAATTCACATTCTTTTCTGTGACCCTTGCATTATGAATCTTGGATTTAAGCATGATCCTTAACATTCTTGTGCCTCCTTAGATCTACCTGGGTCTTTCATAAAAACCATATGGTGATTGATCATGTCTAAACAATCATATTATCTATCAATCTTACTTTTCCTATAAACACAGCTAAAGCAATAAGCGTATCTCCTTCCTTTATTTCCATCATTGATTCCAGGGTGTTTTTATTCACAATTTCAATATAATCTATTTTTGCTGATTTTTCTTTTGCAATCTCATCTTTCATTAAATTGATCAACTCACTTGAATTCCTCTTCCCTCTTCTAAGAGCCTCCCTAGCCAATCCAAGGCTTTTGTACAAACATCTGGCGGCTTTCCTTTCTTCCTTCCTAAGAAGGCTGTTTCTTGAACTTAATGCCACCCCGTCCTGTTCCCTGACGATGGGAAGGACTGATATGGCGACATCCATATTGAGGTCTCTGACCATTTTTTTCAAAATAACAGCCTGCTGGGCATCTTTTTGCCCAAAATAGGCGCTATCAGGTCTCACAATATGAAACAGCTTCAAAACCACAGTACAAACACCTCTGAAATGACCGGGCCTTGATGAACCGCACATCACATCCTGAAGGTCATGCACTTCAACATATGTTTTGTAACCTTCCGGATATATTTCACTGTCTTTTGGAGTGAACAAGTAACTCGCTCCCTCCTCGTCCAGTATCCCTGCATCTTTGTCCAGGTCACGTGGATATTGTTCAAAATCTTCATTAGGACCGAACTGAGTGGGATTCACATACACGCTCACCACGGTACAGTCTGTCCTGCTAACCGCTTCCCTGACAAGGCTTAAATGGCCCTCATGTAAATACCCCATAGTGGGAACAAAGCCTATGGTGTCCCCTTCAGCCCGGCGCCTTCGCATTTCCTTCTTCATTTGTTCAATGCTTTCTATCACTTTCATGACGGTTTCCTGCGGCTTTCAAAACACCATTGATGTCCTAATTTGTTTTTTTGTCTTTTTCTTGAAGAAAGACTTTTTCTATTTCCCTGGAATGATAGGAGTAGGCATCCGTAGGAAACGTATTGCCTTTCACCTCTTTTACATATTGACTGATTCCATCAATCAGTATTTTATTCAGGTCAACATATTTCTTTACATATTTAGGCAAATATCCGTTTGAATATCCCAACAGGTCATGGAAAACCAGGATCTGACCATCACAAAAAGGTCCGGCTCCGATTCCTATGGTGGGAATATTCAGCCTATCCGTGATGACTTCAGCCAGTTCCAATGGAACACACTCAAGGATTACTGAAAAAACACCCGCTTCTTCCAGTTTTTTCGCCTGATCTATGATCTGATCAGCCTCCTCTTTATTCTTTCCCCTTACTTTAAAACTGCCTATTCGATTGATTGACTGGGGAGTTAATCCGACATGTCCCATAACCGGGATTTCCGCTTCTATCAGTGCGTGTATTATCTCCAACCGATAAGGAGAAGCGCCTTCGATCTTGACAGCTCTGGCGCCGGCTTCCTTTACAAAACGAAAAGCATTCCGGACAGCTTCCTGTTTGGAGATCTGAAAACTCATATAAGGCATATCCCCTACCACAAGGGCTCTTTTGACGCCTCTGCTCACTGCTTTTGTATGGTGTATCATCTCATCCATAGTAACCGGAATGGTATCTGCATAGCCGAGGACAACCATTCCCAGGGAATCTCCCACAAGCACAATGTCAACTCCCGCACGGTCAACTATCTTTGCTGTGGGAAAATCATAGGCGGTCAAAGCAACGATCTTTTCTCTTTTTTGCTTTTTCTTGATCAGGTCTGGAACGATGATTCTTTGATTCAATTTTTCAGACATGCATCTTCCTTTCTCCCCATCCTGCCTTTACCTATCAGGATTGAGGTAAAGTCTTATCTATCTGTCTTCTCTTTTTTTTTCTGGGTATGCTTACCCAGTGGAACATAATAGAGAGTATTTTTTTTAATTTGGGCGACTTTGTCAACAATATCCTCTACCTCTTCCCTTCTTTCAAAGTCTAGATTATCCGCTTTAACGACCAACAAAGGGGTTGCCTGGTAATTAAAAAAGAAATAGTCAAAAGCCTCCAGCATATCTTCCAGATATTTTTCAGAGATATTTTTCTCCATTTCCGATCCGGTCTTTGATATGCTCTCTAAAACAGTATCCAGAGATATTTGGAGATAAATGGTCAAATCCGGTTTGGCAACCTTTTCGTGAAAAATTCCGAATATTTTTTCATACACTATCAATTCTTCATCCGACAAAGTCTGATAGGCGTATATCTTGTCCTTTTCAAAAAGATAATCACATATGATCCGTTCCGAGAACAGATCCCTCTGTAAAAGAGCTGACTGTTGGTGATATCTATTGACAAGGAAAACGAGTTGGGCCAAAAAAGCCGCCCCTTCTTTCTCCTCATAAAAACTTTTTAAGTACGGATTATCCGGCTGGTCAAAAACAGCTTTTCCTCCGATTTCTTTAGATAATGCTTGAGCCAGTCTTTTTTTTCCGGACCTCATCATCCCTTCAACGGCAATGTGATTAAAAGGGATATCTTTCTTTGGGTTCATCAGTCTTTTTCCATTCCTCTAACCATGACTCTGAATCAGAATAATGATTAAAATAACGAATAAGCCATAAGAAGTCAAACAGCACATCAGGTCTGGCCTGTTCCTGTTAAATCGCTGACCGCTATTTTGATGATCCCTTCTTTTTTTTTGAGGGGATGACTTCTTCCTCCGCAGGAATTATAATCCAGGCTATGATATAGAACAACAGCATGGGGAACAAGGCAGTGATCAAGGCAAGCCCAACAAATATCAATCTAATGAGGGATACATCCAGATCAAAATACCTTGATATTCCGGCACACACACCACCGATCATTTTGCTGCTCTGCAGTCGGTAAAGTCTTTTGGTCATAATCCCTATCTCCTGTTTGTTTCAATCAAGAATCAAAGGTTCAAGAAGAGATGCTTTTCCTGTTCATTGATGTCCCCGGCTTTATAGTCCGAGCTCATCATCAATATCCTGCATGGCTTTCAAGCTTATGGAAACAAGTTCATCCAGTTCCAGTCCTGTATTCCTGATTTCTTCAATGATATCCCGTTTGGCTCCCCTGGCAAAACTTTTTTCTTTATATCTTCTTTTGACAAAATCCGTATCAACCTCTTTTATTTTTTTGCTGGGATGCATAAGGGTGGCAGCAACAATAAGTCCTGTTAAGGGGTCCACAGAATATATGGACCAGTCCATCTTGGATTCACATTCCGCCATCCCCGAATGGGCCCTGATGGCCCTTAGAATATCAGGGCCTAAATCATGATCCTCTAAGATAGTCATGGCCTCGATCCCGTGCTTTTCAGGTGATTTTTCGGTCATTTCATAATCGATATCATGTAATAATCCGGCAAGCCCCCATTTCTCGACATCCTCATCAAATCTTTCTGCAAGGGCTCTCATGCATGCTTCCACAGCAAGAGAGTGTTTAATGAGATTTTTGTTTTTAAGATGTTCTTTAACCAATTGAAAAGCTTCTTCCCTGTTCATATTAAATCTCCTCTCCTTATTTTTTTTCTATCAGCTTTTTATTTATTATTAAAAAAAGTATCTTGCTCATATCCTCTTCTTTATCATAAACAGATAAAAGCAGAGTCTCGCGGAACCATAACGGATTGGAACTCATTTCATTTTTAACGGCATATTCTCCTTTGTCTTCACCCGTTTTGATATCAAAGCGCTTCATTTTTAAAGAAAAAGATGTGACAAATAACCGGGTCCCAACGGCCTCTAACGGAAACAGACACCGGCCGGGAATTTGACTCCACCATAAAACAGTGCCGTTCTTTGCATTCAAACAGTAAAGAACATTTTCCCAGGAAGCAAACAAAACACATTTTTCATACAGTAACGGAAAAGCTTGGACTTTACCGCCGGTTTTGACTTTCCATTCGATCTTTTGTTTATTCACATTGATACAGTAAAAATACCCGTCATAAGAACCGAAATAGAGCCGGTCCTGTCTGTAAGCAAAGGCTCCTCTGATTTTACCTCCTGTTTCATGCTTCTTTATAATGCCCCCATCAAAGTTCAAGAAATACAATCTCTTGTCATCGCATCCAAACACAATCATATCATTGATAACCGCAGGCCGTGAATAAATGGGGCCTTCTGCTTTCACTTCCCATAGGAACTCGCCGGAATCAGCATCCAAGCACAGAAAACGTCCGTTCTCAGTCCCAAAAAATATCTTTCCGGAAGAAACGGCTATGTCTCCGGAGATATTTTCTTCTATGCCGACCTTCCAAGCCAATGTCCCATTGTTATGGATACAAAATATATTGTTCCTGCTGTCATAAATAAAAATATATTCGCCGTTTACATAGGGCGGAGAAACAAAATCGCTCTTTGATGAAAACAGCCGTTGTGTTCCCTGCTTTGGGTCATCTATACAGTACAAACATCCTCTGGAGGATGAAAAATACACCCTGTCCTCACCCCTGGTCATAAATCTGTTTATCTCGCCTTCGATACTGGCATCGCTTTCTTGTATTAAAGGAAAATCTAAAATAGGTTCTACAGCCGGCTCCGGTTTTTTATGAAAAGAACAGGAGCTCAGGGCATAGATCAAGAACAAACAAAACACCACTCTTGCCGATATGAGTCTATTCGAATCCAGCCTGTTCTCTACTATCATTTATGCCTCATCATTATAACAAAACAATGGGGCTGTCAAAAGAAAAGAGCTGCATACCTTCACTTTACTAAACCAGATCAAGTTGTTATTATTCCTTTCTGACCGGAATATGTCAGGCTAAGATAATGATAAACTACATTTTGCTTTATAAAATCAGGAAACTGGTCAAAAATATCATAAAAGAAAAAATAAAAGACGAAGAAATCGCCACTACGAAAAAATCCTGTATAGGATGTCTCGCCGATGAGCTGAGCTGGGAAATCTATTATTTAATAAAGGAGAACAAAGAAAAATAAATAAATTCTGATCAACCAGTTTCTTTCCTCTCTTTCATCTTTTTTTTGATTTCCTTCCACCAATCCATTCTTTTTTTCATTTCTTTTTCAAAACCCATCGAGCCCGGTTCGTAGTACTCCCTGGTTTTGAGATTTTCCGGCATTGTTTCCATATCCGTCGTGGCCTCATTAAAGTCATGTGCGTATTTATAATCCTTTCCATAACCCTGTTTTTTCATCAATGAAGAAACAGGATTTCTTAAATGCAGGGGAACTGGTTCAAATGGAGAGGACTCCACATCTTTTACAGCTTTGCCGAATGCTTTGTACACACTATTGCTCTTGGGGGCAGAGGCAAGATAAATGACAGCCTGGGCTAAAGCAAGTTCGCCTTCAGGAGAACCGATAAATTCAAAGGCATCCCTGGCATTCAGAGCTATGTTGAGAGCATTATTATCCGCAAGCCCCACATCCTCCGAAGCAAACCTGACCAGCCTTCTCGCTATGTACATCGGGTCCTCACCAGCCACTATCATTCTTGCCAGCCAATAGAGAGATGCATTCACATCACTGTTTCTCAAGCTTTTATGTAAAGCAGAAATGATATTAAAATGCTCTTCTCCTTTTTTATCATACAATAGTATCCTCTGCTGCAGGGCTTCTTTGACAGCCTCGAAATCTATCTTGTCATCCTTGGCCAGATGGGCTGCGATCTCAAGAGTATTCAGAGCCCTTCTCGCATCTCCGTTAGCATATGTGATTATGGCATCCGTGGCTTCTTCTAATATGTGAATCGCTCTCTCTCCAAATCCTCTCTCTCTGTCCTTTAACGCATTGTTCAAGATTTTTTTCAGCGTCTCCGGCTCCAGTGCATTCAACTTCAGCACTTTAGTCCGCGACAGTAGAGGTGCGATCACTTCAAAAGAGGGGTTTTCAGTGGTCGACCCAAAAAGAATAATCTCTCCTTTTTCAACATAGGGGAGAAAGGCCGCCTGTTGCGCTTTATTGAATCTATGAATCTCATCAATAAAAAGAATGGTCGGCTGTTTGTATAATTTGCCGTGTTCCTCAGCTTGCTCCATCACTTTTTTAATCTCTTTGATACTTGAAAGGACGGCACTGTAAAACATACAGGGAAGGTCAAAATGGTCAGCCAAGATGGCACCGAGGGTTGTTTTTCCGGAACCCGGAGGGCCCCAGAAAATAAGCGAAATCAAATTATCAGCCTTGATAAGCTGGGTCAGTATCTGGCCTTCTCCGATAAGGTGCTCCTGACCATAAAATCCGTCAAGGCTTTTAGGCCTCATGCGCTCTGCTAAAGGAATGTGTTTCCTCTTTTTAGTTGGCATATTTTCCACTTTGGCCGACATCGTATCCCCGCCATACTCTATATTCGGAAGTATCCACTCTGTTCTTTGCATATTCTCTATGCCAGCCATCCGGAACAGGCATCTCCCTATATAATAATTTCCTGTTCGCTTCCAGCAAAAGTGGCCTCCGCCCCATAAATTCAGCAGCACATATGACTTTGTTTCCTGATTCTGATTCAACCTTTTCAAGCAGGGCATATCCTTCGTTGCTTCGAAGGATATGGTGATCCAAAATCAGAACAGCAACTCCCTTGGATAGCCGTACAGCTTCGGTCAGTGCGTGTTGTTTTTTCTCATTTGACATGTGTTTGAGGTACAAAGGAGGCCCTGATACCAATACCGTATCCGGTTTCCAGTCTAATATCTGAGACACTGCCCTGCTGTGCAGCAGCTGTATGTCGGAAGCATGGACAAAGACTCTATCATCCTCAATACGTGTCATCATCACTCTTCCTGTCCGGCTTCCTGGTTCGCCGTGATAAACAGCTTTTGAAAACCGGAAGAGGCTGGTACTTTTTCCCTCTGCATCCGGAAAAGAACGTCCCAGCATATCTGAGAGTTGGCTCCTTCGTTTTCTCATGGAAAGAGAGGCTTCCTTTTCTCCCTTACACCACAAAAAAGGGTTGGTAAAAGAGACAGCAACTTTCTTAGCATCGAGTTGATAAGGATTCGCATCGACAAGGGGAACATGATCGCCGTGAAAATGGCTAATAACAATGTCCGAGCTGTGCTTGAGTTCTTTTATGATGTTTTCTCTTACCTTTTCCCCAACAGCTACCTGGAAAGGATGGGGAAGAAGCCCATGGCGCCTGTATCCCAGCGCCAATCCCGGATCTATGACAATCTTTCGGTCCTCTGTTTCAACCACACAGCACAACCCACGGACTCCTAAAGACTCAGCTCCGAGGATTCTGATCCGCATTAGGGATGAGACCAGCTACCAGATCCCCCGCCTTCTATGGAATCGAAAATCGTAATATCTTCCCCCTCTGCCTCGACCAAGCCCTCTGCCGTATCCATATCTACCGTATAATCTACCGTTGTACCGACCATATCCGTAATAACCCCGTCCGCCTCTTGCAGGACCCCATCCGAGTCCTCCTCTATAACGATAAGGGCACAATCCATAGCCAAATCGTCCCATCCCAGGCCCAAGATAGGCTTCATATCCATAGTAGTTATCAAACACAGCTTTCTGCTCTTCAGTAAGTAGATCTCTTATTTTTTTTTCAAGCTGGACTTCCTTCTGAATGACCTTATCCTCCAAACCTTCGATTTTTTCAATCAATCTGTCTGTCTCTTTGCTGTCAGGGTTTCTCTGTAATTCCAGTTCATCCAGTTCAATATATAGGTTCCTGAGTTCACTTAGAAAAGGAGTCAGTTCTTTTTCGAGTTGGATTTCAAGCTTGTTAATGGCTTTGATCTGCACATCTGTAAGATTCAATTCATACAGATACTCATCACTCAAAGCATCCCTATAGTATCTCTGGGCGAGCATAATATTGGATATCATTAAAGTGCTTAATAGGCTCAATACAGAGATGAAAAAATATCTCTTCATTTTTTCTCCTCCTCTCTTATATATATATGGCTTTTTTATTATTGTACAGTCTTCTTAAGTTGTCAAATGATCATGCATTCAGTCTCTAAAGCAGAAATTATATGTAAATATTGACCTTGTTTTTAATCCGTGATAATGTACCAAGTTGTTAGAAGAACAAGGTTAAAATTTTATCAGGATGGGTTAATACTACTTTGCCAACAATGAACAAATCCAATCAACCGGATAAAATTGTCTACACCCTATCCGAAATCACAAGGATCACGAAAATAAATCCCAAGACTATAAACAGATGGGAAAAAGAGTTTTATTTTTTAAATTCAGGCCGGACAGGTGCGGGGAAAAAAATCTTCAGAGAAAAAGACCTGCAAATAATAAAACGATTAAGGGACCTTATAGAAAACAAAGGCCTCACCCATGCCGGTGCAAAAAGAAAAATAGAAAATGAATTTAATATCAAAGGTTCAGTACCTGTGAATCCCGAACGTCTTAAAAAACTTTTGTTTAAAATAAAAGAACAATTAGTGAACCTTTCGGAATCTCTTGAAAAGTGATTTTCAGGTCTGTTTCTCTGGTTGTAAAAAATCACTTATCTGATATAATGTATGGCCCGGGTCGGGACGTGGCGCAGCCTGGTAGCGCACACGCTTGGGGTGCGTGGGGTCGGCGGTTCAAATCCGCTCGTCCCGACCACTTTACACAAGGTACCACGCTCCATTCAAAGGGACAAGAATAAAACTGGACTATTCAAAAAATGACGGCAACAAACAAACACAGTCATCCATTGATACTCTTGACCAATGATGATGGATTTTATTCAGAGGGAATACAGGTCCTAAAAAACAAACTTAAGAGAGAAGCGGATGTCACCATCGTTGCCCCGGACAGCGAGAAAAGCGCAACTTCTCTTGCGTTGACTTTGCATCACCCTCTGCGGGTTAAGAAAATAGACCCGAATACATATGCTGTAACCGGCACACCTGCGGACTGCATCTACATCGCCGTACAAAATATTCTTCCCTTTAAACCGGACCTCATTATTTCAGGAATGAATCCCGGTCCAAACCTGGGACAACAGGACACATCCTATTCGGGCACGGTCGCCGGTGCGGTACAGGGAACATTTCTGGGAATACCCTCCCTGGCTGTCTCAATGCTCCCTGACAAGAATGGAAATTTTTCTTATGAATTTGCGGCAGAATTCATAATGTCCCTGTCAAAACAGCTGATCGACGCTCCCCTTCCCGAAGGGATCACATTAAACATCAATATCCCCTCCCCTCCTGTAAAAGGAGTAAAAATATCAAAACTGGGACAGAAAAGATACCATCCTGAGATCATATGTAAAAAAGATCCCAGAGGAAGAGATTATTACTGGATCGGAACAGGGACACCTAAAGCTATCGGAGACGCTAACAGTGATGTCCATGTCATACAACAGGGATACATAACGCTAACCCCACTTCATAAAGATATGACAGATCACAAGACCATAATAAGCAAAGAATTAAAATCGCTCATTCAGAAAACAAAATATGAACTTTCTTAGAAAACTTTATGACTGGGTCCTTCACTGGGCTGAAACTCCCTATGGGCCCCTTGCTTTATTTCTCCTTGCCCTGGCAGAAAGCTCCTTTTTCCCAATCCCCCCTGACCCTCTTCTCATAGCCCTCTGCCTGGGTTCTATAAAAAAATCCTGGAGATTTGCCCTTTACACTTCTCTTGCTTCCATAATGGGAGGTGTACTAGGCTATGCCATTGGATATTTTTTCTGGGAATCTGCAAGCGGTTTTTTCTATAGATATATACCCGGCTTCACAGAAACTACGTTCCAAAATGTCCTTTACCATTACAATAAAAGCGGATTCTGGTATGTTTTTGCCGCTGGTTTCACTCCTATCCCCTACAAGATATTCACTATTGCCTCGGGTGTCTTTAAACTGAACCTTCCTCTTTTTATCACAGCTTCCGCCATCAGCAGGTCTTTACGTTTCTTTGCCGTTGCCGCTCTTTTTAGAAGATTCGGTCCGGGGATCAAATCCTTCATTGAAAAGTATTTCAACTTGTTTGCGGTGCTCTTTTTTATCCTTCTTCTTGGAGGATTTTTGGTTATTAAATATCTTTTTTAATATGACAT
>CAZSZS010000116.1:0-13382 GCA_964611275.1 uncultured Eubacteriales bacterium | reverse complement strand
GTTGGTTCAAATCCAACCCCCGCTACCAACTTTTTTCCCCAATCACTTATGCAAAGATCCCGTGTTTCTTCAGGGAACCGCTTTCTGCTGTTACTGTTTTTTGGGAGAGCGGGGTATCTGAAAGAAAATCGTTTCCTGCCCATTTCTTTTCCGCAGCGCCACCTGGGCTGGGGACCGGCAACGTTTCCTGGATCCGGTTCGTCATTATCGATGAGGAGATGATTGTGATTAATTAGGAGGAGAATAGACTATGCCTAAGAGGAAACATTATGTACTAATCTTAATTAGTTGTCTCTTTTCCTTGGTTTCTTGCGGTGATGATAGCCGTTCCGACAGGATTCAGGCTGAATTTAAATTTTATACAGTGGGAAGTGGTGATATCAACACTCGCTTTGGTACGGATATCTATCAGGCATTAGATAGCCTGAGAGGAAACTCAGGTCAGTTGGATGAATTTTTGTTTACGATTGCCGAAGAACCACTCACAATGAATCAGATCAATGAAAGGAGCGGTCTAACCCAATCTCAGGTTGAATATTTTATTTCCAATCTTTACTCATGCAATATTATCAAAGAATACAATCAAAACCGATGGGCAACAACTCTTCCTGTTATAACGGACAACCAGATGAAAATTATAAGAAAAGACCT
This sequence comes from uncultured Eubacteriales bacterium, assembly GCA_964611275.1. Classification (GTDB taxonomy): domain Bacteria; phylum Acidobacteriota; class Aminicenantia; order Aminicenantales; family Aminicenantaceae; genus WJMT01. Next base: position 12,731 of record CAZSZS010000116.1, on the reverse strand, counting down.
GGCTCCGATGGCAAATAGTGTTGCACAATATCTTAAGAAAGAGGTACATCAAATAAGGACGCTCTTTGAAAAAATTAAATCCCCCCTGGATCCTTCATGGGAGGATATTTCCCATCTCATCATCTCTAAGTTCATCATCGACGGAACATTCCATAGTAATTTAAATGGGCTTAAACGAGAAAGTGATAACCGGACAATAAGTGTTATTCCGGCATATATACGGCGAAAGGGAGAAAACAATTCAAATTTTGGTTGCAACTGGTATAAATTCAATAAAGGTGAGGATCAGAGAGAGGTTTATGTTCTACATGGTGCAATCTTGGATCGATATGATATTACAATGAATAAGTACAGAGGAGATCAACATTTTTCCGCAGGCCTTTTCAATATTTCTCCAGAAGGCGGAATAGATTCTCTGACAGACCAGGAAAAGGAAATACTGAGAAATCTGGATTGGATCTCGGATGATCGTTTATTGGTTCCTATCGTTAAAGCGCGTACCATAAAGAGTCTATGGCCGGCGATGGAGAACATTGGTAGAGATGCCGCCAAGGTTGCGTTTGCTAAATTTACAGACATCACAGACTCATACAACAAGTCAACCTACTCCAAATTCCTGGATAACGATGAGGACTATATTCAAGTTCTCATTCATTCGCTCTTTGGTTTGATAATAGAACATTTGGTGAAAAGCGGCACCGTGTCTCAGATTCCAGAAAGCGTTCCCGAATCTTTCGGCATCTATTTTGTCTTCGGTAAATTGTTTTGATTCTCCATTTAAAATGATTAACTGAGATTTTTTGCCTTGACGGTAAGAGTTTCTTTTTTGTGTTGGTTTTTTGAAATTATATATTATCTTTATTATATAAGGCAGAAATGAATCCCTGTTAACTGACTTCTGAATTTATCCGATCATTGACAGCAAAGCTACAAAAGAATAAATTCAGGTTATAGTCTATAATGTTCGCATTGAGCTTTGATAGATAAGGAGAAGGAGGTAAATCATTATGTCGCTTGTGCCGGTTTTAAGGATAGGGGTATGGAATGCCTGGATTTTTATGGTTCTTCTGTTCCTTTTGATTATGCTGTCCGGACTCCTCCCTAAAGATATTGGGAAGAGGATAACACCAGCCAAAGAGGCAAAAAAGACCAGAAATATGATGCTGATCGTATTTTTTACCTTGATGATATATTCAATTTTTCTGCCTCTTAAAACAGAGGGCATTTGGTTCTATGCGGGACTTGCTGTCTATATTTTAGGATTGATTATCTCTGCCGCAGCACTCTTTAGCATTGGCGCCACAAAACCTGGTGATCCGTTCACTACAGGTATATACCGGTACTCCAGACATCCCATTTCTTTGGGCACTTTGCTGTCTGTAATAGGAGTAGGTATTGCCTCTGCTTCGTGGCTTTTCCTTTTGCTTTCAGCCATGATGATAGTTGTATCTCATATATTAGCCATTTCTGAAGAGAGGGCGACTGCGAAGAAGTTTGGAAGCGTTTATAACGATTACACAGCACAGACTCCCAGATGGATAGGACTGCCTAAAGCAAGTAAGAAATAGCTCTTTCTGTTAAAATCAATATGAGAAATCACTCTCTATAGCGAAAAGAAGAGTTTGATATAATAGAAAAAATTCCTTACGATTGAGAAAGGGAAGAATAGAGAAAAGGAGATCCGGATGTCGCTTCGAATGATTAATATTGTGCTTCCTCAAGAATTTAAGAATGAGACCGAGAAACTGATAAAGCAGCAGAATCCTTTGGATTTTTGGGATGAAGAGATCTCAGAGGGACAGATAAAAATAAAAGTGCTCATTCCCACAGAAAAAACCGAACAGATGATGGATGCACTGAAGAAGCGCTACAACAATGTCGAAGGATTCCGCATGATCCTCGTTGCTGTGGAAGCCTCTATCCCGAGACCGGATGAAAAGGAAAAAGAAGAATCTAAGGCTCCTCCCTCTCTGGACAACAAGGAAAAGAAAAGAGCACGGATATCCAGGGAGGAGCTGTATACTGATGTGGACATGATGACCAGAATGTCCTGGATTTATATGGCACTTATGATCCTTGCCTCTGTTGTGGCTGCTGTAGGGATCATGCGGAACAATGTCGTTTTTATCATCGGTGCCATGGTGATTGCCCCTGCATTGGGGCCTAACGTTGCTTTGTCACTGGCCGCCACTCTGGGGGATGGAGAACTGACTCGAAGAGCGCTTAAGTCCATTGCTATGGGCACAGGGGCTGCCTTTGTTTTTTCAGCTGCCGTTGGTTTTCTTTTTCATGTGGACCCACAGATTCCCGAACTTATTTCCAGAACAGAAGTCAGCTTTGGAGATATAGCTCTTGCCCTGGCAGCCGGAAGTGCGGCTGTGCTGTCTTTGTCATCAGGTATGGTCACGGCCCTTATCGGTGTGATGGTAGCTGTGGCTCTTCTGCCTCCTCTTGTTACATTGGGGATGCTGGTGGGCTCGGGTCACTGGGAACTGGCCCTCGGAGCATTGTACCTTTTTCTTGTCAATTTCATTTGTGTCAATCTTGCGGGTGTTCTTACGTTTTTGGCTCAGGGCATTCGGCCTTTATCCTGGTGGAAAGCCCATCATGCGAAAAAAGCGGCACGGAATGCAATCATTCTGTGGACTTTTTTCCTTGCTCTGCTGGTTATCCTTATTCTTTTATCCCAGCATAACTGACCTGACTTATTAGAAAAAATGGTGAAAAAAAGGGGAGTCTCCTTCTCGGAGGCTCCCCTGAATAATGACGTCACATAAAGATGTGACGAAAAAACTCTGATTGGAAGGAAAAGAGTTTTTTTAGTTTCTTCCTAAGACTCTTAATGTTTCAGCCACTCTTCCCACTGCTAAAATATAGGCTGCTTCTCTCATGGATACTTTGTAGTCCTTCATGGTCTTGATGACATCCCAGAACGCCTGATTCATTTTCTTTTCCGTTTTAGCAAGAACTTCCTCTTCTGAAAAGAAATACCTCTGCAGATCCTGCACCCACTCCAGATAAGAGACCATGACTCCTCCTGCATTTGCCAGAATATCCGGGATCACAAGAGTCTCTTTTTCTTTTAAGATCTCGTCCGCATCTAATGTGGTGGGACCATTTGCCCCTTCAAGAATGATTTTCGCTTTTACATCATCGGCATTGTTTTTATTGATCTGTCCTTCAACAGCCGCTGGGATGAGAATATCGCAAGGAAGGCTGATAAGATTTTCATTGTCTATAGGCTCTGTATCAGGAAAATCGACAATAGATCCGGTCCTACTGACCTGCTCTTTAAGCGCAAAAGGATCAATGCCTTTTTCACTGTAGATACCGCCGTAAATATCTGTGACCGCAATGATTTTACATCCTGCCTTATGAACAAGCTTTGCAATGGACGATCCGACATTTCCAAAACCTAAAATGGCGACTTTTTTACCAGCCAGTGGAAAGTCCAGGTACTTTGATGCCTCTCTCAATACGTAATACAAACCCGTGCCCGTCGCGTCTTCTCTTCCCAGGGAACCTCCCAGAAGTATTGGTTTTCCCGTAACCACAGCTGGTTCGATCTGTCCGTTTTGATTGTAGGCATCGGCAATCCATGCCATTGTCTGCGAATTTGTGAACATGTCCGGTGCGGGAATGTCTTTAAAAGGGCCTATAATGTCCCTGATAGCCGAGATGTACTGCTTGGTGAGTTTTTTCAATTCGTTTTCAGACATTTTTGTCGCATCACAGATTACCGCTCCTTTTCCGCCGCCAAAGGGGATATTGATCACAGCGCATTTCCATGTCATCCAGGAAGCCAGGGCTTTGCATTCACTCAGAGATGCATCCGGACTGTAACGGATGCCTCCTTTTGAGGGGCCTCTGATGGTAGAATGCTGAACCCTGAATCCGGTAAATGTTTCCGCATTTCCATTGTCCAGAGAAACAGGGATATGGACCGTGAGCTCTCTTTCCGGATATTTGAGCCTTTGGTATATACAAGGTTCCAGGTCTAGATAATCCGCAGCATTCTCGAACTGCAGCGTGGCTTCTATAAAGGGATCGTATTCTCCCTCCTTTTCCTTAATGATCGGCTCGATATATCTTATTTTTTCCGCTTTTGCCATGTCATCCTCCTATTTCTTTAACCAGGAGCTTCAATAGTTTTTCATAACCAGTTTTTTTGAACTGGAGTATGGGAAATTTTTGCCCTTTGTAATAAATAAACTTTTGGTCGAGCCTGACTCTTTTTTGTTTGCCTTGCTTTTCCTTTTTTTCCAAAATGGATTCCATGTCAGGCCATGGAATGATCTCCGCTTCATGGTTTACGTCGATTTTTTCTTTTTCTTTCTTTTTAGCTGATGCGTTATAATAATTATTCATAATGACCTCCTTTTTAAGGCAACTTCAATCAATGCAAGGTATGTGCCAAATTGTAACTATACTATTATCAGTTATTTAAATAATTCACATGCTGGCACTATAGCATTTTGCATCACTGCAATTTGCAATAGTTATGTTTTTAGGGAAGACTAAAAGCTTATTTTTCCCAGGACTTTATTTTCCTGAAAAGTGAGGTGGGATGGATCCCCAGTATTTTTGCGGCTTTTGTTTTATTATCATCCGTATGTTCAAGCACTCTTTTTATGTACTGTTTTTCAAGCTGTTCTATAGTGGGAAGGTCTTTATTTTTTTCAGCTTGCTCCATCCCAGCAGAGCTTGTATATTTTTTATAATCTCGTATTTCAAGGGGAAGGTGATGCAGTTTTATCTCATCGGAGATATGAAGCGACATGATCCTTTCCATTATATTTTTTAACTCCCGGGCATTCCCGGGCCATGGATAATTGATCAGACAGGCTGCAGCCTCAGAAGATATTCTCTTATAGGAACGCTTTAGCTCTTGATTTAACTCTTGAATAAAATGAAGCGCAAGAGGAAGAATATCTTCTTTTCTCTCTCTTATAGGGGGTATCTTGATGGGGACCACATTGAGCCTGTAGAACAGATCAGAGCGGAACCGCTCTTCTTTGACAGCTTTTTCAAGGTCTTTATTCGTAGCGGCTATGATCCTTATATCGACTTTGATGCTTTTGTTTCCCCCCAGTCTATTGAAGGTCTCCTCTTCCAGCACTCTCAGCAGTTTGGCCTGGAGATTAAGGCTCATATCTCCTATCTCATCAAAAAAGACCGTTCCTTCATCAGCTTTTTCCAGAAGACCTAATTTTCTTTTTTTGGCATCTGTAAAAGCACCTGCCTCATACCCGAACAATTCGCTTTCCATCAGATTATCCGGAATGGCCGCGCAATTGATCTCTATGATCGGCTTGTCCGAACGGGGGCTCTGGTAGTGGATAGCCTTTGCTAGAAGTTCTTTGCCAGTGCCGCTTTCTCCCTGCAGAAGGACTGTGGTTTTAGAAGAAAAAGAGATTTTGTTCGCTGTTTCCAACACATCGGTCATTTCTTTGCTGTCTGCTACGATGTTTCCAAAGTAATATCGGCCTTTTTCAGACTTAAGGTGGTCTTGTATCCTTATGCGGAGATACAGAGTTTCCAGTGCGCGCCGGATCGTATTCTTTAGGTCATTTATTTTAAACGGCTTTAAGATGTAGTCATAGGCCCCCAGTTTCATGGCTTCGACGGCTTTTTCGAGGATTTCATAGGCGGTCATCATAATGACAATGGTTTCGTTTCCCTTTTCCTTTATTCTTTTTAATACCTCAAGCCCTGAAATTCCGGGGAGCATAAGGTCAAGAAGCACCAGATTCGGTTTCAATTGTTCCATGATCCCCAAAGCTCGTTCTCCTGAATCAGCGATATGTATCTCATATCCTTCCTTTTCCAAAGCTTTTTTCAGATTATTAAGGGTCAGTGTTTCATCATCAACAATAAGAATGGAGTAAGAGGTCATGAGATGGTCTCCTCGTCTCTTTCTGCTTTTTTCCCTTCCTGACGGATAGGAAGAAAGATTGAAAACATTGTCCCTTTATTCAGTTCGCTTTTTACGGATATATCTCCTTTGTGATTTTTCAAGTAACTCAAGCTAATACTCAACCCCAACCCTGTTCCTTTTGCTTTTTTTGTGGTAAAGAAGGGATCGAAGATCTTCTTGAGGTTTTCTTTAGGAATTCCCTGGCCTGTATCTGAAATATCGATTTGCACCATTTCTTTAAATTTTACTTTGGTCGTGGTCACGGTTAGTTGTCCTTCGTCAGGCATTGACTGGGCTGCGTTGAGAAACATGTTTATGAGGACCTGCCTGATTTGGTTATGATCCGCTGTGATATTCGGGATTGAAGAAGAGAGGTTTTTTTCAAAGTGAACTTTTCTGAATATCGGTTGATGACTGATAAAAGATATCGTCTCTTCAATCAATTGATTTAGATGGACCTTGGTGTACTGGGGAGGAGCCGGACGGGCGAAGTTAAGTAGGCCCCTTACTGTTTCCGATATTCTATAGACGTTCTCTAATACCAAAGAGATTTCCTTTCTTGATTTTTCATCCTGATCTTCTTCCTCCTCTAAGATCTCAAGATAGGAAGAAATACCTAAAAGCGGATTGTTTATTTCGTGAGCAGCTCCCAAAGCGAGCTGACTGAGAGCCGAATATTTCTCATATTGAGCGAGTTGATTGCGAAGCCGTTTTCTTTCGGTTACGTTCTCTATTAAAAGCGTCACACCCAAAACATGTCTTTCCTCTTCTTCTATCGGAAAAAAGGAAAAATTGATGTATTCCTCTCTGTTTTCTATGTCCACTTGTCTTTCATGGATGTGATGGGGTTGTATTTCGGTGATGGTTTTCTTAAGGGCTTGTTTTATGTCCGTTTGGTCCAGACAGGGAAGTATTGAAAAGAGGTCATCTTTCTTTCCCAGTTTATTCACCTTGAATAAGTTTATAAATTCTCTGTTAAAATGTGTGATTTTATATGATGTATCTAGAGCAACGACTCCCAGTGAGATGCTGTCAATAAGATTGGAGATATATTCTTCCGAATTTTTAAGCTCTTTGGTCAGATTGCGTAAAAGAGAGGTTATCCTTCTGGAATAAAGACCTGATATCACGATGATGAGGAGGAAAAAAGGGACAAAGATGAAAATAATGACCTGGCTCACTTCTTTGGCAGGAAGCAAAGCTTCATTCAAATCTATTTCAGATACGATATAGAAGTCTTGCCCTGTTAACTTTTTATAAGCACATAAGACTTTCTTCCCTCTGTAATCATAGTGAGTTTTGACGCCTTCGTTACCCGTATGGGGATTTTCTCCCTCCATAAAATGCCCTATATCCGACAGAGGTTTTCCTCCTAAGCGTGTGGGTGAAAGAAGGGTTCCTTCTTTATTGACCAAAAAAACTTCACTTGTATCACCCATTCTCAAATCAAAAAGAAGGTCATAGAAATTCTCCAGGTTGATGGAGGCTGCCAGCACTCCCACGATTTGATCTTTTTTGTTCAAGAGGGGATGGGACAGCATTAAAACGGGTTTATCAAGAATATCAGAATAGAATATTCCTGAGTTATAAGGTTGTCCCTTTTTACTTATCTTGAAGTATTCTCTATCGGAGATATTTCTTTTGATCTCTGTATTGATGGTTAAAATAACGTCACCTTTTAAATCTGCAATGACGACAAAGTCATACCATTTCTTCTGCTCTATCAAGGAGCTCAAAAAGTCCGAATATTGGGTGGACTGATACGCATCCTGGATGTTCAGTTTGGAATAAGATTTTAGGTCAGCTTCTCTGTCAATGAGAAAAGTATTGATGGTTTTTATATTTTCATCCACGGATTCTGACAGGCGGTCGTGTATCTGACTTTTTGTTAAGGATGAGATCTCATGGTTGAAAATAAAAAACAAAAGAAGAAAGGGCGTGAAAAACAGCAGTAACGTGATCAGGGTATTGCGTAGGGTCAGTCTTTTGTAATAGCTTTCTTTTTCCTTCCGGGATGAAGATATTTCTTTGGACATTTTTCAGAGGCAAGTCATTTTTCGTATGTTTTTAAATACTGGGAACGAAAGTAAGACTTGGCTTCTCCCATATTTTTAAAGCTTAACTCCTGATTTCTAAAACTCAGTTCACCCCTGAAATCCTCAATCGATTCATACTGATGGGCGGTCATCCAGGATTCAAGCTCGTTTGCCATATCTTTGACTGTGTCCAATCCACTTTTATAAAATAGAGAACAAAGCTGTACGGCAGAAGCCCCTGCCAGGATCTGTTTTATCAGTCCGTTGCCATCCCTGATTCCTCCTGAAGAGGATATGTCACAGTCTATTCTGCCCGCAACGAGAGCCACCCATCTCAAAGTCCGGTTAAAGTCGCCTTTACCTTTTATGTTTCTTGTGGTGAGGTCTTTTAGATCAATATCAGGTTCTATAAACCAGTTGAAAAAGACAAGCCCGTCGCATCCTGATTCAGACAGCCTTCTGGCCAAATAGGGAACAGAGGTGATCTGGTTATTCAATTTTATTGAGACAGGAATAGAGACAGAGCTTTTAATGCTCTTGAGGATTTCCAGGTGCTGTTTTTCATATTCAGTGCACGGTTTATCAAGCTCCAGAGGCAGGGAATATATATTCAGTTCCAGTCCGTCAGCGCCGGCATCCTGGAACTGCTTGGCAAATGCAGGCCACAGCTTGGGAGACCGGCAGTTGATGCTTGCGATGATCGGGATTTTTGATTTTTGCTTTGCTTTTTCAATCATCTGGCAGATTTTCTGAGGTCCGTATTCTAAAAGTCCTCCTTCATGCAGATAATCAACAGCTTCGGGATATATATTGAAATATTTATCATACACATCTTCTTGTGAGAGAAGCTGTTCTTCAAAGACTGACTTTAAAACCACGGCCCCCATACCTGCTTCTTCGCACTTAAGGATCCCGGATAAGGAATCTGTAAACCCGCTGCTTGCGGCAATGATCGGATTTCTCAGCTTTAAGCCCATATAAGAAGCTGAAATATCAGGCATTTTGTTCTCCCTTTCCATGTATTTTCACAGACAATGTAAGTCCTTTTTTTGAATAGAATAATTTCTAATAGAGATAGAATTATACTATCATTGTTCTGCAAATCAAAGTAATGGATTGATTTTATGTTGAATATCTCTTTTATGGGTGATATAAATAAGTTTTATTATGATGAGTCTCAAAGAATACAAAAAGAAAAGGGATTTCAAAAAGACCACAGAGCCTGACGGGCTTTCAAAGCAGAGAAATAAAAAAGATCTCGTCTATGTTATCCAGCGTCATGAGGCTTCCAATCTCCATTATGACCTGCGTATTGAAGAGGATGGTGTTTTGAAAAGCTGGGCTATCCCTAAAGAACCCCCTATAAAAAAGGGGGTCAAAAGGCTTGCGGTTCAAACGGAGGACCATCCCCTTGGTTATGAAGATTTTGAAGGGACCATCCCGGAAGGGCAGTACGGTGCAGGCCAAGTTGAAATTTGGGATAAAGGCACTTATGCCTCCATTGAAAAAACTTCCGTGAAAAGGATTTTTACGATATCAGGAGATCGACTTCAGGGAGAGTACAGCCTTATAAAGCTGAAACCAAAGAATTCTGAGGACAAGAACTGGCTTTTTTTTAAAATGAAAGATAAAAATGAGCCCTGAACACTCTGTCAGTAATCCTCCAGATGATTGAATTCAGCATCTTCCAGCCATGTCTCTGGCCTGGAAACAAAATTAATGATGTTTTCCAACAGGAAATAGTGGCGTTTTTCTTCCTCGGCTATCTTTAAAAACAAATCCTTCTGGGCAGGGTCATCTGCTTCGGATGCCTTTTTTTTATAAAACTCCTGGCTTTTCCTCTCGATGTCCTGAGCTTTTTTGTACATATCTTTCTGCCCTATATTCGGATCAGTCTTTTCCCCTCTCATCTCTGTAAAAATATTTTTGCTCTTCTCCAATATGTCTGTCTTCTGCAGAGAGATCTTTGTTTTTGCTAACATCGATTTGAAGATGTTGAAGTGTTTCACTTCATCATCGGCCAGCATGGTGAGTATGCTTTTAAGGCCGGGATGATTGACTCTATCGGATAATTTACGATAGTATTTTTCTCCGTCTTTTTCCATTTTCATGGCGTATTCAAAAATATCCATTTTGATTTTCCTTTGGTTTAAAGATTTTGTTGCATGAATGACTTATATACAAATACATGGTATCAAAAACGGAAAAAGAGAGCAAAAATACATTTAAACTTGTTCATCTTATTTGCTATAGTAAGAAGGAAGGATTTATTTTTATAGATCCGGTAAAAAAATAGGGGAGAATGAAATGAAAAAAAGGTATTCAACAGTTTTATGTATAGTATTTCTGTTTCTTTTAAAATCCACTGTTTTTCCTCACTGTGAGATTCCTTGCGGGATATACAATGATGAAATGCGCTTTGAAATGATCATGGAACACATTCAAACCGTAGAAAAAGCTATAAAAGAAATACAGCATCTCTCAAATGAAACAGCTTCTCTTAATTACAACCAATTAGTGAGATGGATCACCAACAAGGAACACCATGCAGAGGAAATACAGCATATCATAAGCCAGTATTTTTTAACCCAGCGCATAAAACCGAATGAATTAAAAGAAACAGAAGCTCAAGAAAGATATATGAATCAGTTATCATTGTGTCATAAAATATTGGTACTTTCGATGAAGACCAAGCAGAGTCTGGATCTTTCAAATGTAGAAGAGCTAAAAAAGGCTGTGGTTGAATTCAAGATTTCATATCTGGGTTCCAAATAAAAAAACAGAAAGGATGGACTCATGAATGTCAATCAAGCCATTCAAAAAAGGAGAGCCTTTCGTTCTTTAACACATGTTGAAATAAGTAAAAAGACAATCAATGACTTAGCAGAAAGCGCTCGACTCGCTCCCTCATGCTTTAACAATCAGCCCTGGCGATTTGTTTTTGTCTCTAAGCCAGATATGCTGAAGAAAATGCACTCAGCCCTCTCCGAAGGAAATGAGTGGGCTCAATTAGCATCCATGATCATTACTGTATTCAGTAAAAAAGAAGATGACTGTATTATCAGAGAGAGGGAATACCATCAGTTTGATTTAGGCATGAGTGTAGGATTTCTTATTTTAAGAGCTACAGAGCTTGGACTGGTCGCTCATCCTATTGCTGGATTCAGCCCCAAAAAAACAAGGGAAATACTGGGTATCCCTGAGGAATATCAGGTTATAACGCTTATCATTGTTGGAAAGCACACTGAGAAAGTCAATCCGGTTCTATCGGATAAGCAGAGAAGAGACGAGAGAAAGCGGCCTTCCCGAAAGAGTCTGGACGAGCTTGTTTATTACGATCATGTTTCAAAAGGAATCCTATCCTAATCTCTTTCTTTCTGAGTAATATGAGCCTGATTGGGAAGGATTAGATACTTTTATATATTTTTTCAGTTTCTTTAATGACCTTCTCCCATGTAGGCCTCTGGTCCAGTTGATCTTTCGCTTTTACTCCAATTATTCTTATATTCTCAGGCTCTGACAGGAGTGTTTCTAATTTTAATGTAAGGTCATCATTATCTTTTAAATCAAAAAGAACGCCATTGACTCTGTTTTTGATCATATCTCTGTGTGGAAGAATATCACTGGTGAGACAGCACAATCCATAACCCATAGCTTCCAGGAGAACAATGGGATATCCCTCTAAAGAGGAAGGAAGGACAAAAAAAAGAGCAGAGCTCAAAAGCTCTGCCTTTTCTTTTCCTGTGACATACCCAGTAAATATGATGTCCGGATTATTTTCGCTGAGCTTTTTTAATTTTTTTATATATCCTTTTGTTGAGCTCGAGCCTCCAGCAATGACGAGTTTCAGGTCCTTGGCATTCGCTGCTTTTTTCTTTAGCTGAAGGAATGACCTTATGAGCCAGTCGACTCTTTTTTCGGGAGAAAGACGGCCCATGAATAAGAGATAATCCTTTTGGCTTAGATTATAATTTTGTTTGATTATATCGGGCTCTTCGAATTCAGGAACAGCTTTTCCGTGAGAAACTTGTATAGTATTTCTTTGGTAACGGTTGTAAAAATAATCTTTGAGTTCCCTTGAGACGACAATGGTCTTTTTTGGAATACTCACGGATATCAGTTCTCCGATTTTTAGAAAAAATTTGGAGACCATTCCCCATTTTTCTGAATCCCAGTCAAGTCTGTGCACCGTTGATATAATATTTTTATTGAAAATATATGGGATTAATGAAAAAAATGAGGGCCCTATGGCATGATAATGAATGATATCAACTCCTGTGAACAGAGCGTGGATGGAACAGAGAAAACTGTGGAGTGACGCATCTATATGCTTTGTTTTTATCGTAGGGACATGAATGAGTTTAACTCCTTTATAGCTTTTAAGTCCTTTTTTTGTATACCAGGGCCTTACATAGACTCTAACATCATGTCCAAGACAGGCTAGCCCTCTGGCTAATTCATCAACATGATACTCCACTCCACCGAAAGTCACTGGAATTCCTTTTTGGCCGATAAACGCTATTTTCATGATAGGCTATCCAAATAAGCTCAATAACTTGTTTTTAATGACCCATAGGGTTGGTTTTAAAGGAAATCTTTTAATAGCCGGACTTGAAGTGCCAATCATCCAACAATTTTTAGAACAGTTCTTGACAGAGTTTCTTATCTCTTTTGCTTTTTGAGAACTCCATATCTCATCAAAAGAGGAGTTGTGCAGATTTCCGAAACTGTCTATCCAAATGCTTTGTTCCATTCCATTACACGGCCTGACTTCTCCC